>CAZZYE010000119.1:0-12675 GCA_964658145.1 uncultured Stigonema sp. | reverse complement strand
ATTAGCGATTAGCTATTAACTAGTTTCTCAATTGGTTAAAGAGAGCAACTTGAAGAGTGTCGGCTTTCTCCAGAGGGGGAATTGCTGCAACCATTGCTGTAGTAGTCGGTTCACTCCAGCGCACTAACCAAGTGGGTTGTACTCCCAAGAAGAAGATTAAAGCTGCCAAGATCAGAGATGGAATTTTCTCAAACCTCTCAACTTTGGGATAGTAAGCCAATTGATTGTCTAATTTGCCAAAACAGGTGCGATTAAGCAGGATGACGAAGTAAACTGCGGTTAAACCACTAGCCACTACACATAAGAGTGTCGGTATGGGAAAGACAGAGTAACTGCCCTGAAACACAATAAATTCAGCGATAAATCCTGTCATACCGGGAATACCAGCGCTAGCCATACCACCTAAAACCAGTAGAGCACTCGTCAGGGGTAAACCGCGTACAGGACTCATTAAGCCATTGAGTTTATCCAAATCTCGGGTTCCCACCTTGCTTTCTATGACTCCGATCAAATGGAAGAGGATGGCTAAGATGATGCCGTGGCTGAACATTTGGGAAACCGCACCGACGAGTGCTAAGGCAGTGCTGGCGGCACTAGCTAGCAATACATAGCCCATGTGACCGATGGAACTGTATGCCACCATGCGCTTGATGTCTTTTTGGGCGATCGCCGTAACAGCCCCATAGATAGCACTGATTGCTCCCCAAGTTGCCAAACTTGGTGCGAGAATACTCCAAGCTTGGGGAAACATTCCCATCCCAAACCGTAAAAGACCATAAGTTCCTAACTTTGCCAGCACTCCACCAAGAAGAATGGCAACAGGCGCACTCGCTTCAACATAAGCATCTGGTAACCAAGTATGAAAAGGAACTAGGGGAATTTTGATCCCAAAACCTAGCACGATTCCTACAAGTAAGATGATTTGCAGTCCTGTTGACAGGGTTTGGGTAGTTGGTGCATCGTAATTAAAGTTGGTCGAGCCTGTAAGCCACACCATCCCGAAGAATGTGGCGAGAATCAATGCTCCTGAAACAGCAGTATAGATCAGAAACTTGATTCCGGCATAGGTTCGCTTTTCACCACCCCAAATCGAAATCAGCAGATAGAAGGGTATTAATTCTAGTTCGTAGAACAGGAAGAATAGCAGTAAATTCTCAGCTAAGAACGCTCCTGCAATACCGCCGCTAACTAATAAAATCAGGGAGTAGAAAAGCCTGGGGCGTTCGGTCTGTTTGCTACTGCTGTAAATAGCAATTATAGTCAGGAGACTATTTAACACTAGCATCAGCAGCGATAGACCATCAACCCCCAATTTATAACTCAAGCCGAGGGTTTCATTCCAGGGTAAATATTCCTGGAACTGCATTCCCGGATTGCTGAGATCAAATTTCAGTAAGATGAAAAGATTCCAGACGAGAACCAGCCCAGCAAAGGTTAGAGATGCCAATCGGGCGCTAATTACAAGCATGGCGCTAGGCCAGAAACCAATCACAGCGGCACCGAAAATTGGTAGCCAAATTAAGGTACTAAGCATATTGTTGATAGTTGATAGTTGATAGTTCGCCCCTACTAACCACTAACAAAACTAAAACATCAAACTTAAAAACTGATTTCCCCAGTATTGCCAAGTCACGGTTATTCCTAAAAGACTGATTCCAAGTAGTACGGTGAATGCATAAAACTGGGTTTGTCCGGAGGTGCTGTACTTAAGACCTTCTCCACCACCAATGGAAGCCAAGCCGATCATGTTAACAATGCCATCGACTACTAGGCGGTCAACAGTATCGGCAAGTTTTGAAATCAGGTCAACGCTCAAAACTATGCTCATCCGATACAGTTTCGGAGTGTAAAAGTCATTGGCAAGCAAGTCTTGCAACGCGAGCACCGGGAAGCGCACAGGTTTGGGAATCAAATTGCCCAGATAAATGACGCTACTGATGCTGCAACCGAAAACACTCGACAAAATCAGTAGTAGTGCGACATCTTTATTGAGGGAAGCCCAACTGGGTAGCAGTGATAAGCTTTGTAACACTAAGGGCAGATGGAGATTAAAGCTGAGCAAAATAATCATGGGCAGAGCCATTTGCCAAGTCACTTCAGGCGATCGCTCGCTCATTTGCTTGGGTTTGCCGCCAAAAATTGAACAAAACTCTCTGGTTAGACTAAAGGCTGTCAAAGCGTTTACTGCTATCACCACAGACACAAGCCAAGGTTGTTTTATCCACAACCCATCCGCCAATTTCAGTAACGCCCAAAAGCTGCCCAAGGGTGGAAAACCAATTAACGCCAAAGTTCCGACTATATAGGCTAGTCCCGATACCGGACGGCGCGACCAAAGTCCGCCAAGCTGGGTTACGTCTTGGGTAATGCTGTTCCACACAATTGCACCAGTACTCATTACTAATAGTGCTGATGCTAAGGCGTGGGTGAGTACCAATAACAATGCTGCTTCATCTTGCTGGGTGCCTACGGCAATGAAGACTAAACCCATGTAGGCACTAACGGAATAAGATAAGCAGCGTTTGATGTCAATTTGAGCGATCGCGATCAAGGAGGCACCCACCGCTGTCACTGCACCAATAGCCACCAGTGCAGAGTCAACTATGGGCGACAGGCTAAGAACAGGTTGTAGCTTAATTAGTACCCAAGCACCAGTTGACACTACCACAGTGTTACGCAAGATGGTGCTGGGGATTGGTCCTTCCATCGCTTCATCCAGCCACAGATGCAGGGGGAACTGGGCACACTTACCCATCGGACCAGCGATTAATAAAAGACCCACCACTGTAGCTATTTTAGGGTCTACGTTAGCTGTTTGTGCCCACTGAGCTAGCTCCGAATAGTTCCAGGTTCCGGCGAGGGGCCATAAGGCAAGCACCCCCATCAACAGCACTAAATCTCCCACCCGCTTAGTTAAAAACGCATCTCTAGCACCCGTGACGACTAAAGGCTGAGAAAACCAAAAACCTACCAGCATGTAAGTCCCCAAGGTGAGGATTTCCAAAATCAGGTAGCTAAAGAACAAAGAGTTGCACAGGGCTAGACTACACATCCCCGCCTCGAATAGTCCCAGCAGAGAATAAAAGCGTGCCCAGCCCCAGTCCATTTCCATGTATCCTATGGCGTAAATCTGCGCCAGCAGATTCAACCCGGTCACTAAGACCATGGCTGCGACACTGACTTGGGAAATTTCCAAATCTAAGGTGATGTTTAACCCGGCAGTACTTAGCCAGTTAAAAGACACCTGTTGCGGCGGCGCATTCCAAGTGCCTTGCAGAGCTATCAAGCTATGAGCGAAAGCCAAGCAGGTCATCAACAAGTTCACGTACCCCGCTGGTCTTGGTCCAGTGCGACGAATTACTGTCGGCGACCAAGGTAAAGCAGCAAGACCACCAATTAAGGCATAACAAGGTATTAACCAGATGCTCTGAAGGAACTGGTCCATAAAAGTTACCTCTAACATTTCAAGCAGAGATTCAAACTGTCAAGCTAATTCGTAACTAACCTCATGCCTGAACGCAGGGGTTTGAAACCTCGATCAAGGCATTGATTTTTTTCCATGACCTACGGAGTGGCCTTGCACCATGAATTACGGATGACGAATTACAAATTGTATTGTACATATCTATTTTGCAATTAAATTGATAGTACACCTAAATAGGTATAGTGAAAAGCTATAAGTTTATATTCTTAATATAGAAATCTTCTATAGTTGTAGATCCGAGGAGAATTGACAGTGAAGCGCGTAACTCTTCATCAGTTGCAAGTTTTTGAGGCGATCGCTCGCTGTGGTAGCTTTACCCGCGCGGCAGAGGAACTGTTTCTAACTCAACCTACCGTCTCCCAGCAGATGAAGCAGTTGACACTCGCAGTGGGCATGCCGTTGTACGAACTGGTAGGTAAGCGTCTCTACTTGACGGATGCTGGCAAAGAAGTTTTGAAAGTATGTAAGGATATTTCCGAGAGATTGTCCCAGATGGAAATGACTTTGGCAGATCTCAAAGGACTAAAGCAGGGAAATCTGCGGCTAGCTGTGACAACAACTGCCAAATATTTTGTCCCGCGTTTGTTAGGACCGTTTCGTCAATGTTATCCAGGAATCAAAATCTTCCTCAAAGTCACCAACCGCCAGCGTTTACTGCAACGCCTGACAGAAAATCTTGACGACTTGTATATTCTTGGACAACCGCCGTCCAATCTTGATATCAGCCTTTGTCCGTTTCTGGAAAATCCCTTAGTCGCGATCGCGCCACACAACCATCCACTAGCTAAAGAGAAGAACATCCCCCTACAGAGACTTGCCGAAGAGCCTTTTATTATGCGTGAATTTGGCTCTGGTACCCGAATGGCAGTGGAAAGTTTCTTCGCTAAAAACAACGCTACTCTCAAAGTTGAGATGGAAATTGGTAGTAATGAGGCTATCAAGCAAGCAATTGTGGGGGGTTTAGGGGTGTCGGTACTGTCACGCTATGTTTTGGCACTTGAAGGGATAAAAGGTCCACTGACTATTTTAGATGTGGAAGGCTTCCCTCTCCAACTTCATTGGTATATCCTCTATCCAGCCAGCAAACAACTGTCCATTGTCGCTCGTACTTTTCTGGAATATCTACTGGACGAAGGTAAGCGCATTGCAGCTCAAGTAGATTTAGATCTTACGGAGTCTGAGGTATAGACTCGGAGTGACTCCGCTTAACTCCACGATTGTGCTATCTAATAGCACGACAGAAATTTTTAACCTAGCTGGTAGCGAAATCTCTATTACTTATAAAGTAGAGCAAAAAAAGTTATGAGAGAAGATTGTACACTAGAGATGAGCAATCTGGAGTGTAAGGAGAAAGAGCACTGAGGCACTTGACCTGCTAAATTCTGACTAGAAAGTGGTAGGTAAAAAAGTATGGGTTAACGGCACTTCGCCCCTAATCTAACCAAGATTCAGAAGCGATTCCGTAGTTTTGTAACCTATCCCCTACGCTTTCCTATTGCATAACCTCTTTATACAGCCAAACGGACTAGCTTTAACAATTAAATGAACGCTCCACTGCCAGATAATGAAGCAGCAAGGCTAGAAAGTCTATACCAATACGAAATTCTCGACACTGAAACCGATTCGGCTATCGACGATATCACCCGTTTAGCCGCGTATATTTGTAGAACCCCCATTGCCTTGGTCAGCCTGCTTGATGCTCACCGCCAGTGGTTCAAGTCGAAGGTAGGAATGGAAGCAACAGAAACGGCGCGCGATGCGGCGTTCTGCATCCATACAATCCTGCAACCCGATGTTTTGATTATTCCTGATGCACTGGCAGACCAGAGATTTGCCACAAATCCATTAGTAACATCCGATCCCCATATCCGGTTTTATGCTGGCGTCTCCCTAATCACACCCTCTGGACACGCATTGGGAACGCTTTGTGTGATTGACCGCGTCCCACGGTCGCTCAGTCCGGAACAGGTGTCCGCATTGCGGGCATTAGGTCATCAAGTCATGACACAACTAGAAATCCGGCGTCATGTAGCAACCCTTGCACGCACTGCTACTGAATATAAGCAGATAGCAGAGGCACTGCAACAGCAAACAGAGCGGGAACGACTGGTGGCGCTGATTGCCCAACGCATCCGCCAATCTTTGAATTTAGAGGAAATTCTTAGCACTACAGTATCGGAAGTGCGACAGTTTCTTCAGGTAGAGCGAGTGTTTATCTACCGCTTTGAGCCAGACTGGGGTGGAGTTGTAATCGCAGAATCTGTAGCTATGAAGTGGAAACCTATTCTAGGAAGTAAACTTAAAGACCCGACGTTTGCCCAAAGTTATGTTCAGCTTTACAAACAAGGTCGGATACAAGCTACAGCGGACATTTATGCAGGAGAGCTAACTCAATGTTACGTTGATTTTCTGGCTCAGTTTCAAGTCAAGGCAGCCTTAGTGGTGCCAATCTTCCAAGGGGAATTGTGGGGATTGCTAGTGGCTCACCAGTGTTCGTCACCACGGCAGTGGCAGCAATTGGAAATCGATTTGCTCAAGCAATTGGAAACGCAGGTGGCGATCGCCATTCAGCAATCCACACTCTTCGAGCAGGTCCAAACTGAACTTGCGGAGCGCAAGCAGGCAGAACAGAGAATTTCGGAACAAGCTGCCCTGCTCAATGTGGCAACAGATGCTATTTTCGTTCTTGATCTAGAAAACCAAATCTTATTTTGGAATAAAGGCGCTGAGCATTTGTACGGCTGGCAGGTAAAAGAGGCTCTAGGTCAGTTGGTCAACGAGCTTTTGTCCAAAGAAATGAAGCCCTCACTCGCAGATGCTCAAAAGGCTGTCGTCTCTGAAGGTGAGTGGTCTGGTGAGTTGAGTCAGGTACAAAAATCAGGCCAGGAAATCATCGTCTTAAGTCGCTGGACACTGGTGCGCGATGAATCAGGGCAACCAAAATCAATTCTGGTCGTCAACACTGACATTACACAGAAGAAACAACTTGAAGCGCAGTTTCTCCGCGCCCAGCGACTGGAGAGCATCGGTACTCTCGCCTCCGGCATTGCTCACGACCTGAACAATGTCTTGGGACCCGTGATGATGATCGCTGAACTCTTGCAGTTAAAAATCCCCGACAAGCAAAGTCAGCAGTTGCTTGCAGAACTGAAAAATAGTGCCAAACGCGGGGCTAATTTAGTCAAGCAAGTGCTGTCGTTTGCACGAGGGATCGAAAGTCAGCGCACGCAGGTGCAACTCAGGCACTTGCTTTTAGAAATTCAGCAGATAATCGCGCGGACATTTCCTAAGTCAATCAAAGTCTATACAGATGTATCGCCAACCCTTTGGACTGTCTATGCCGATGCTACTCAACTCCATCAGGTGCTGATGAACCTAGTAGTCAACGCTCGCGATGCTATGCCTGATGGTGGTACTTTGAGCATTTGTGCTGAAAACTTGTTCATTGATGAAAACTATGCTCGGATGAATCTTGAGGCAACTGTGGGTCCCTACAGTGTCATAACTGTCTCGGATACGGGAACGGGTATGTTGCCGGAAATCTTGGAGAGAATCTTTGAACCATTTTTTACCACTAAAGAAGTAGGCAAAGGCACGGGGCTTGGTCTTTCCACAGTGATAGGCATTATTAAAAGCCACGGCGGTTTTGTACTCGTATCTAGTGAAATTGGACAAGGCAGCCAATTTAAGGTGTACTTACCAGCAGTGGAAGACACCCAAATACAGCAGGCAGAAGACTTGGAACTGCTAGCAGGACATGGAGAATGGATTCTGGTCGTGGATGACGAAGCTCTAATTCGAGAGATTACCAAAATCACGCTGGAAAAACACAACTACAAAGTTCTAATTGCTAATGACGGGATTGAGGCGATCGCACTGTATGCCCAGCATAAGCATGAAATCAATACTGTGTTACTGGATATGATTATGCCGGAAATGGACGGTCTAACCACCATTCGGACATTGCAAAAAATCAACTCGCATGTCAAAATTATTGCTGTCAGCGGACTGGCTTCAAGTGAAAAGGTAGCTGCTGCTATGGGCATTGGTGTGAAAACATTTTTGCCCAAGCCTTACACGACACAGGAACTACTGAAAACCATTAACGGTGTTCTAAACACGCGATAAATAGGCGGCGCAATTTGGGTTTCGGGGAGCGGTACAAATACTATTCCGTTTTGATTGCGGTTATCGATTATATAGCAGTCCTAAAAGACTTTTGAACCGCAGAGGCGCTCCAGAAAGCAGAGAGGGAGTAAGAGATTCTAGGAGTCACATTGAAAAGGCTAGAGCTACAGCCTTATTTACCAAGTATCCCCCGAAGGTAAAATAGCGGATTCCTTGGGGTGATTTATTGTAAGGAATTTGCTCAAAACTACAAACATGCCGCAGGTTGTTTTTAGTTTCTGAAATGCTTTCACGTAGGTGTGGAGAGAGAACATCAAAAGGTAATTCTTCGCTGTGGATAATTTGCCACATCCGATTGCAAACGAAAGCATCACAACCAATTCCTCTACCAGAATAGGTAAAGTCAAGGGCGTTGCCTTTTCCTTGTGCTGGTTCAACAAAAATACATTCCGCTGAAATCTTGCGTACCCGCCAGATTTGACCTGCAAAACGGACTAAAATTCCCTGTTTCAACCTCAGCAAGTTATCAGCAGGAACCTCGCCTAACACTTTAGAACCGTAACACAATTCTACCGTTCGAGAGCCTGCCCCAAAATTGCCATAGATCATCCGGTAATCTATAAGCCTATAAAGGTTATCATCTGCCCCATACTGGTTTTTGAAGCCGTGTCGCTGGAGATAATTCTGATCTGCTAGTTCTGCAAGTATGGTTTCGATAGTATGGCGCTCAAGATAATCTCGATGCTCAAATAATTTGCACAATTCGGCAATCCGGGTAAAACGTCCGCTATCAGATGCAATAATGCTGAGGCATTGTTGCCCAACGGCTCCAAATAATTCATAGGGAGAGCGAATCGGTAACTCGCCATTTTTGGCAGCGTCAATCAGCGCCAGAAAACGCAAGGCATCACTTATTACATTCTGGGAATCATCGGGTACTAAGCAGATAACATTTGTTTTATTTTGGCGGCGGTTGCTGCGACCAATTCGCTGTAAAAAAGATTCAACCCCACCTGGAACACCCCAAAGAATTACAGCATCAATATCGCCAATGTCTATGCCGAGTTCTAATGTACTCGTAGCAACACAGATAGCAGTTCTTGCAGCCAAAAATTTTTGCTCTGTTTCAACTCTCACATCTGATGAAAGAGAAGAGTAGTGAGTAAAAACACTCATAGCGGGGCGTTCTTCATGCTGCAAAACACTTGCTAGGCGTTCACATTCCCGGCGTGAGTTAGCAAAGATTAGCAGCTTAGTTGGACTCCCTTGTGTTAGCCTGCGAATCAGGTTCAGAAAGCTTGCATCGTCAGCAATGTGTTGTACAAAGGCATCAATTGAGCGATGAGCCGGAAATTCAAGGAACTCAGCAGTTTCAGCAGAACCAATTAGGAAATCCCGCACGTCTTTTAGTCGTCCAACTGTCGCTGATAAAGCCGCCCATTGCACTTCTCGCCCTAAGCTTTGCTTAAGTCGCCGCAGGAGAATGGATAGTTGTAATCCTCTTTGGGTATTGTAAAGAAGATGCACTTCGTCTATAATTATAGCCTGAACGGTTTGCAAAGCAGCATCTTTGCGGAAAAGCAGCACTTCCATAGACTCTGGCGTTGTTACTAGAACATGGGGAGTCTGCCCAGATACCAAATCATCGCGATCGCCGTGACGTATCCCAATACGAAGTCTGAGTCTATCCAGTGGAGGATAAAGTCGCTTTTCCAGATCGTTAACCAGTGCCTTGGTTGGTGCGATGTAAAGTAGGGTCAAGGCTTCTGTTTTAACAGCCTGTCGCCAATAGCGACTTAGCAGGGGTAAAAGTTACTTAGTTAAGCTAACAATCCTTGAACCTTAATCTGAGAACCTTCCAGGTACTTTTGAACCTTGATTTCTGTCCCTAATCGCTCTCCTATGGAAGGAATATGGCTGATGATTCCAACCAAAATGCTTCCCAAAGAATAAGGTATGTGGGTAAGTGGCGATGCTTGGTTATTGCCTTCGTCAAGAATTCGGTGCTAAGGTCAATTGGGGGTTCGTAGTCAGTACTCCAAGGCTGAATACGAAAGTTATTGTCGCGCCAAAAATTATTTGACAATCGCCTTTTTGCCTCCTTTGAGGTTCAGAATATCAACCTTTTCGGGGAAATTCAAAATGCTTTCTTTAAAAATTTTCCCTACGGAAGTTGCGGTGGGCTTGAATACCGATAGCAGATGCTACGCGCTATTGCTGTTTTTATTGAAACCGCAGATATTAAATGTTACCTCAGTAATTGTAATGAAAAGAGTAAGTATTATAAATAACTTATTGAAAAAATTGATTTTTCCGATGATGAGGAAATATCAGGAAATGCGATCGCCCCCTATCCAAAAGCACATACGGTTTCCAAAATTCACGGTCATCTAAGTGCGGTTTGTGCTGGGTGGTGGTGTGACTAAGGCGGGAAAGTATTTCTGGGATGTGGTGCGTCAGGTGGCGTGTGAATAAGAGGCTAATATTTACTTGATTATTAGTTAGGTGGATAAATTTCTACTTCACAGTTGTTAGCCAAAAATTTAGCAATAGAGTTGCTTTTTTTACCTAATATAAGAGCATGAGCATAATTACCTTCTATAGGCTCGTGACAGACTTCTAAGCCCTTCTCCATAATCCACTGAGCTTGGATCGATACAACAGCATTTTTACCTATCTTTTTAGCCCTGATGTAGCTTTCTTCTATTGTTGTTAGGCATAGTATGTCAACAGACATCTCAGGGTCTTTAAAAGCTGCCGAGGTTGGTCTATTTTCCTCCCAGTTAAATTGACCTGGATGTAGCCACCTCAACAGCTTGTCGGAGGGCTTAACTTGATAGAGTTCAGCCATTTATCAACAGTCAAAATTAAAGAGCCAATCTAGTATAAGATACAACTCATCTAGATGGAATTCTCCTTCAACTTCTGATTCGACTTCAGTCTTCAAGTATTCAAATTGCTCTGCTTCTAATGGAACATACACTTCTAATTGCTTGGTAGGGAAGCGCTTACCTGCCCATTCAAACAAAATCATGCCATCAGAACATGGAGCAATAAATGGCTCAATCTTTGAAAAATCAAATCCTCTATCAATACAATAAGTACGAAGACTTGAGTAGAGAGTTAGAGCTAAATCAATCTGTTCTTTAGAAAACTTAGGAGCATTGTAACCATCCCATTTGTCATCCAAGTCAGACAAGTGAATAATCCTTTGATAAGCATTAGAACTCTTTTGCCAGTCAAAGGGTTGTTGTTTGCGCGTGTCAATAAATAATGACGAATCTTCTACAACATACACACCACTAGAAGATAAGAACTTTAAGGCGGCTTTTGAAGCAGGTAAAGACTGACGAACACCAAACTTTATAGACGCTATAGAGATAGAGTAAACCTGTCCTGCCGTCCTGTGAATTGAGCCAGTATCTGGCTGTTGGATACCTTTGAAACAGGCATTTCCCCATGTGCTTGTATTCATGTTGTCTCACTTTTATCCCACTAAAAAAGTTTCTTCTACAAAAGATTTAAAAGTCTGAAAATCTGTCTCACAAGATTGTATAACATTTTTTATATGAGAAGTTTTTTCTGGGTAAGTGCTACCTACCAATTCCCGATGAAAATTAGCTGCAAAATTTATAACTGATAATGGTTCAGTATCAGGTATTTTTTGGATCAATGCTTCCTGAATAACAATTGTGAAATTTGTGTTATCCAATGTGTACATAAACTGAACGACTGCATTAGGTGACTTACCTTGAAAATTTTTCCAGCTACCAGCAGTAATCAACTTACTGAGAACAATATCTTGATTATCTGGTGTTTTTTCGTTAATAACATGAGCATTGATATTAATTCCTACTGAGCGATAATTAACATAAGGAACAGCATCAACATATTTGCTACTAATCTCTGGTACTATTAACGCAATTTGCTCTGGAGCAAACACCTCCCAAAATGAAACCCTGTCTGATTGAGCTACTATATTAACTCCATTTTTGAAAACAACTTGAGATACAGGAGGGGTGCAAATTGGTGGCATTGCCAACTCCCAGTCAGTAGGTACAATATGGTTGTACTTCAAAAAGTCGGGATTCAAAATAGATGGGTTTTGGTTGTCTGCAACCAAAACAATTGAAAAATCCCGAATCTCCACATTTTTACTGAGCATTAGATAACCAACCTTCACCGTAAGCCAAGAATGCTAAAGTAAAGCAAGACCATCGTATCAAGTAGTGGTAGTACAACAAAGGAAGCTAGGGGCTTAAATATCTCCGGCTTCGTAATGCTATACCGATATCATCTTAAAAATGCACCTTTTTGCGGGAAAATTGCAATGAACTATAAATACATTTTAAACATACTTTTTATGTGCCATCTGCCTAGAAGGCATAAAACACCTATTCTCAAGCCTTCTAGCCACAACGTCAGTCCGCATGAACCCTACTCCCACGATGATGATGCGCTCCCTGTGGGGGGCGGTGGCGTTGGCGGAAGATGTTTTACTGTCTTCTGCTTTTATGCCTACGATGTGTAATATTGGAGAAATAGGCGCTCATCGCACTCTTGAATCGGTCTATGTCGGCAGCCATCATCCTCAACCCTTGTGAAATTCAGCAAATATCTCAACCTACAGTAAGTTCCTCGCGGCTTTTAGTTTTGGCACGAAGAGCAGAAGCATTAGCTACTTTGGTAGAAAAGGAGTGGCAAAATTTTTCTCCTGAAGAGCGTAAATTACTTGAGGCGATAATTTACACATCGATTGCTGAACGCAGTGGTATTCTGAGTCTAATTTCCTCTTTTCGAGTCAGGTTGTCACTTGCCTGGATACTGATCAGGGGGGAGACGGATGCTCTAGTTGATTATTTAAAACGTTAATTCTTTAGCACTATCACCTCTAGAAAAGCCTAATTTCCATAATTCATCGGCTTTAGGCAAAAACTTTCTGGCTTCACGCAAGGCACGATTTCTAAATTTAGAGTCTGGAAAGATCTCCTGAACATGGTTAAAATCATAGTATCGGCTCAATAAATTGGGGTAGCAGAGAAAAACAAAAAGGTGAGAGAGGT
>CAZZYE010000118.1:0-12701 GCA_964658145.1 uncultured Stigonema sp. | reverse complement strand
AACCATATACTTCTAAAATTTACGAGATATAAGGTGCGGTTGCGATGAACAATCTTTTGATTGACTGATCAATTTTTTATTAGCGTCAGTCGCTTACTAATAAAATTTTTTTCCTTGTTCTATAATATGACTGCTACTAATGTTACTGCAAATTTTCCGTAATGTTTTTCACTTAGTAGTCGTTTCGTCATTTCATGACAGGGTAATTCCCCTTTAAGGCAATACTTCTCAGTTATGGATACGCCATTTCACCTTTCAATGGTGTATCCATAATCTATCAGCCTTTTGAGCTATCTATGGTGTTCTCACCGCCCCAGAGTAAACCAAACCCCGCTGTAGATCCATCGTCACAATCGCACCATCCCGGATCAATTGCGTTGCCTTATTCACACCAACAATCACCGGCACACCGAGACGCAAGCCAATTACCGCCGCATGGCTAGTAAGACTTTCTTCTTCGGTAATAATTCCAGCTGCCTTGCGAATTGCCTCAACAAAATCGGCGCTGGTGCGGCTCGCCACTAAAATATCTCCATAATTAAAATTACTGACATCCATGCCAGTTTGAGCTACTCGTGCACGACCACTCACAGAACCTTGTCCTAGTCCAATTCCTTGACCTAGTACCGCCGTCACTACCTCAACTTTAATCAAGTCTGTTGACCCAGAAATGCCTTGGAGGGTACCTGCAGTCATCACCACCAAATCCCCCTCAGACAGTAGCTGATGCTCCTGAGCGACATTGATAGCTGCTTGAAACGTTTGACCTGTGGAAGGTAGTTCTAGCACCAACAGTGGTTTCACTCCCCAGACAAGCTGCAGTTGCCTTGCCACGTTTACATGCGGCGTCACTGCCAAAATGCGTGTTTGGGGACGGAACTTGGAGACATTGCGAGCTGTTGCTCCGGTTTGCGTCAGGGTCATAATTGCCGCTGCTCCCAACTGCTCCGCAATTTGACCGACTGCTTGACTAATGGCATTGGGAATAGAACGTCTGGTATCTCTGACTTGACGTGCGTTTGTGTTTAACGATTCCTCCTGCTCAATGCGCTCGGCAATCCGCGCCATTGTCGCCACAGCTTCCACTGGGAACTTGCCGACGGCGGTTTCATTCGAGAGCATCACCGCATCTGTGCCATCCAAAATCGCATTTGCCACATCCGATACCTCGGCACGGGTCGGACGCGGGTTGTTAACCATACTGTCCAACATCTGGGTGGCGGTAATGATTGGAATCCCCAAGCGGTTGGCAGTGACAATCAACCGCTTTTGGAGTATGGGGACATCCTCCGCTGGCAGTTCCACACCCAAATCGCCTCGTGCCACCATGACGCCATCACACAAAGCCAGAACTGCTTCCATTTGTTCAATTGCTTCGTGCTTTTCAATTTTGGCAATCACAGGCACTTGCTTACCCGTGCTGGAAATCAGCTCTTTAATCTCGATCATATCTTGTGGGTTGCGGACAAAGGAAAGTGCTACCCAGTCCACACCTTGGTCTAGACCGAACATCAAATCTTCTCGGTCTTTGTCGGTCATCGCCTTAACTGACAGGTAAACGCCTGGAAAGTTAACGCCTTTGCTGTTAGAAAGCGGTCCACCCACTGTGACGCGACAAAGCAAATCACCTTTTTCCCGGTTAATCTCCTCGACTAGCATTTCTACTCGCCCATCATCGAGGAGGATTCTTGATCCTAGGGGAACTTCATCTGCTAAATAATCGTAGGTGACACAGCTAATATCTTGTTGACCAATAATCGGACGATTGGTCAAAGTAAAGCGATCGCCTTTTGCCACAACCACAGATCCGGTTTCAAACTTCCCCAAGCGAATTTTTGGTCCTTGCAAGTCTTGGAGGATCGCCACTGGGCGATTCAATTCAAAGGCGGTTTGCCGAATTAGGCGAATACTGCGCTGATGGTCGGCATGAGTTCCGTGGGAGAAGTTTAGCCGTAGCGTTGTCGCACCAGCCTCAATAATAGCTTTGAGCATTTCGGGGCTGCTGGTGGCTGGACCAATTGTGGCGACAATTTTTGTCCGGCGTACAGAATCTCTTAGTTGCATAGGGGCTGAACCTAGGGAGCTACTCAGGGAATCATCTTAAATTAAGGGGCATCCTTCTGTCTGTCGCTGCTGAGTCAATCATTGAAGAAGTTCTTAAAGGCGATGCAACACATTCGATCTCAGGGAATCATTCGTCATAATTTCTTAATATTCTGACGAATGACTCCTTTGGAATCATAACTTTATTCAGCTGCTAATATGCCAAGAGGTTGATTAATTTTCCTACACAAAACTTTATTATTTATCAGTTAATATCGTATACTCGCAGTATTTGATATATTAAGGAGTTCACAATGCTCTTGTCGGAGGCACAGAAGCCAATGACAGTCCCACCAAAGGAACTATTAGCCGCTCCTGGGGATTTCAGTCTGACGCTGCTGATGTTTTTAGCAGCTTTGGGAATATTGGTATTGTCTAACTTTGGTTACTGGCTTTGGCAATGGCCGCACTGGCTATGTTTTACCGTCAACACTCTTGCCTTGCATGTTGCAGGAACGGTGATTCACGATGCCTGTCACCAGTCTGCCCATCCTAATCGGGTGGTTAATGCGATGTTAGGACATGGCAGCGCCCTGATGCTAGTTTTTGCCTTTCCAGTGTTTACGCGGGTACATTTGCAGCATCATGCCCATGTCAACGACCCGGAAAACGACCCGGATCATTATGTTTCCACAGGCGGTCCACTCTGGTTGCTGCCAGTGCGCTTTTTGTACCATGAGGTATTTTTCTTTCAGCGGCAACTGTGGCGCAAAAATGAGCTATTGGAATGGTTTCTGAGCCGCTTGTTTGTTGTGGCAATTTTCTATATCTCAGTTCAATACCACTTTTTGGGCTACATTCTCAATTTTTGGTTCATACCTTCTGCTGTAGTCGGGTTAGCACTGGGGTTGTTTTTTGATTATTTACCTCATCGCCCTCACCAAGAGCGCGATCGCTGGAAAAATGCTCGCGTCTATGCCAACCCAATTCTCAATATCCTGATTATGGGACAGAATTACCACTTAATTCATCATTTGTGGCCTTCTATTCCTTGGTATAAATACCAGCCTACATATTATCTCATGAAGCCTCTTTTAGATGAAAAAGGCTGCCATCAATCTTTAGGACTGCTACAAAAAAAAGACTTTTTTGAGTTTCTTTACGACGTTTTTTTAGGAATTAGGTTGCATCACCATAAAGCGATTAAGGATTAGCACTCAATAAGGTAGGCATTGCTAGCCCTGTCAAGGTAGCTCAAAAACTTAGAAAATTTTGTTCACTTTTCGAGATTTTACCTTCTCCCAAGGGGAGACGCTGCGCGAACGCGTCCTTCGTGTCTTCGTGGTTTAAAATTTGTTTTGAACCGCGAAGACACGAAGGACGCGAAGAGATTCTCGTTTTTTTACTTACACCTTGACAGGGCTAGGTAGGCATTGCCCATCTTATTGAGTGGGCTGTGCTAGTTTTTTTGGGCTAAATGCTGACTGAGAGCTTTAATGGTGGGGAAACCTTGTGATTAGTTCAGCTAGTGTGGACTGTGGTTAGAAGGGATCAAGCCTTATCCAAGTATTGCTTCGGGTTTGCGCAAGCCGCACAGCAACCCTTCCTCTTCAAAAAGGGTTAACCGGAGAGTGTATCTTGCCAAGTAGCTGTAAAATAAAGTGGTATCAATTTGGCTGTTCGTGGCGGATGATACCACACGACTTACCCTAGCAAAGAAAGCACTGGTAACAAAGATGAAAATTTGGATATGGAGTGCTGTTGGGCTTCTAATTACTAACTTAGTTGTAGTTGGGATTGTGGCGTTTCTGATCCACAGAGATAGTATTCAATATAACCATAATCCAGCATCAAGAGAACAAAGAGTAAACTCCTAGTAGATAATTTACACAACATTGCTTGACATTACATGTATTCTCAGACTATATCAAGTATTTTGGTGTATGGCAAACTATGTCCCAGCCAGAGTGGCAACAGTAGGGCTTTAGACTTGATCCAAAAGGTTAATGGGAATCCCTTGGCTGTTGAAGTTGGGGACTTTGGATTGGATCGGGAGCAATGATCTGCACAGACCAGTAGCTCACAACCATGAGAATTAGACCAGAAACCACGCCTATGACTAAGCCAATCAGCAAAGCAGATTTATGAGGAAAAACAGAAATAGTAGTAGTAACGCTTGTTTGGTCGTTTAAGATTGGTGCTGATAGCGTGCCTTCAAAAACTTGGTTAGTGTCCTGCCCAGATGAGGGGGCTTGAGACTCCAATGTAAAGTTTACAAATAGTTGAGTAGGATCTGAATCCTGTATTGGCGTGTAGAGATTAGTTAATGGCACAAGCGCTTCCTGTACTTCTCTCGCCGACTTGTATCGGTCTTGAAAGTGGTAGTGTACCATCTTGTTGAGTACCGAGGCTAGCTCAGCACTAACCTGAACCTGGGGTTGCCAAATGATCTCACCTGTATTACGGTCTTCTGGTAATTGTGTCGGATGTATCCCCGTTAGTGCTTGGATACCAATCATGCCTAAGGCATAGATATCACTGTTGGGGCGTGGTCTGCCTCTCACTTGCTCCGACGGCATATAGCCTGGTGTACCGATAGAAATGGTGGTGAATTGGTCTAGGGGAATGAAGCTTGAAGTCTTTCCTTGATCTGTGACCAATTGATTCCAGTGTGGCTTAACGGCTCCAAAATCAATCAGGACTAACCGATTGTCCTGCTTTCGTCTAAGAATATTGCTCGGCTTGACATCTCGATGGATCAGCCCATGGTTGTGAACAAAATTCAGGATGCTCAACATCTCTTGCAGTAGTTGAAAAACTTTGCTTTCAGACCACCGGTAACCAGGAGGTAGTTCTGCATTGAGGGGGTGTCCTTCAATGAACTCATGCACCAAGTAGAACTCAAGGTTGTCTTCAAAATCAGCTAAAAGATGAGGAACCAAGTCATAGTCGCCCAGTTTTTTTAGGGCTTCTGCTTCTCGGTTAAATAGGCGTCTGCGGATTTCCACCGGAATCGGACATTTACTGCTGGGTAAGAAATGTTTAACGATGCGGATAGGACGATCGGGGAGGTTGGTGTCTTGGGCTATGTAGGTTTGACAGAATATACCTTGACTTAAAACTTGAACAACCTGGTAACGCTCCCTTAGTAACTGGTCTAACATGTTACGATTTACCCAACGGTTGTATAGGGATATATTAAGTAATTTTGCTTAAATGATAGCTCTATAGAATTATTAATATATAATTTTTGCTAAGGAAGCTTTACGTAAATTTCCGTAAGCTGTATCTAAATTTATGAATAGCATATTTAATAGAGCAAGCCCTAATTAGTACGTTTGTTGAGAGCCTGGATAGGCTGAGGAGGGGCATCTGTCTAAATTATAGGAATTTAAACACATGAACAATAATAGCAGACAACGCGTCCCACTCAGCAGAGACGCCGTACAAATGATTAGAGGTCTGATTATTGGTGAACTAGTTACAATTGTAATCATCGGCGGACTGTGGTTATGGCTGAGACCACGCTTATTCATCGCCAATAGCGCTTCTTCCTCTAGCCAAGGAACAAGTACTACCCCTGTTCCTCCGGCTTCAACCTTTAAGACAGTTACTGATGTTCCAAGCGGCTCATTCAACTATGGTGGGAGCACAGCTTGGGCGCCGATCAGGCAACTAGTAGATTCTCAGATCCAGAACACTCGCCCAGAACTACACTTGCACTATGTAAATCCCGCTAACAGCAGCCCTGGTTCTGGAGCGGGCATTAGCATGTTACTCAACGGTAAATTAGACTTCACTCAGTCTTCCCGTCCCCTCACAGCAAAAGAATATGCCATGGCGCAGCAGCGAGGTTTCACAATTGAGCAACGTCAGATTGGCATTGACGGGATAGCTGTAGTAGTCAACCCAGCACTTAAGGTGTCAGGCTTAACCATTGACCAGTTGCAGCAGATTTATCAGGGGCAGATTACTAACTGGAGGCAAGTGGGCGGACCAGACCTCGCCATCACCCCCTTCTCCCAGCACCCAGAAAACGCAGACACGGTATTATTCTCTACTAAGCAGGTGTCAGAACAAGCACTTAGCTCCAATGTGCAGTATGTCTACTCCACTACAGAGGGACTGCGCCGGGTTAGCCAAACCCCTGGTGGTCTGTATTACGCTTCTGCCACGGGAGTAGTACCACAATGTACGGTAAAGCCTTTGCCCCTAGGTTTCACGAAAGCGCGGCTAATTTCACCCTACCGTGAACCCTTAGTGCCGCAAAACCAATGTCCACTAAAGCGCAATCAGATCAACACGGAAGTTATCAAGAACGGCAGTTATCCAATTATCGCCAAATTGTTTGTGATTATTAAGCTGAACAGGAGCAGTCAACAGCAAGCAGGCTTTGCCTATACCAGACTTTTGCTAACCGACCAGGGGCTGCATGCGATTCAGCAGGCTGGGTTCATCCCTTCGGGTTCGTAAAAAGTCAAAAGCGCGAAGGATCTATGGCGATAGCCGTTGCGATCTAACGACGGTCAACTCCAATCAGGACGCAAGTTGGTGGCATGACGCAAATAGCAATGGTAAATTGGGACGTTCTCAGGGAGGTAGGCATGTACTAAAAACCGGATGCAGCGCTCTAAGCTACCTTGGACGTGCATTTGCTGCACATCTAACATTGCCACTTTGTCCCAGTGAGGACGTTTGCGTGCGATCGCAGCTGGAAAAGTAGCATCAAGATCGCGTGTTACCGTAAAAGTCACACTAATAATGTCCATTTGATGCAGTTGATTCCGTTTTTCCAGTTGATCTAGTAGTTCCATCACAGCTTCTTGCATTGCCTCAACCGTATTTTCGGAAACAGTTGTTGCTCCGCGAATAGCCCGTATTCGCCACTCCACAAACAATCCTCCTTACATTATAAAAGTTAGGAGTTAGGAGGAGCCAGTGCTGAAGACGGGTTTCCCGTCGCAGGCAACTGGCGTTGAGGAATTACAACTCATAACTCATAACTCATAACTTACCATTAAGGTCGATATAACCATAGGGGTAGACCACTAGTGGACATTTCAAATTCGAGCCAATCAACCCCACCCCCAAGTCCTGATGAAACCTGACGACTCCCCGGTAATAAACGGCTTAACAAAGGTTTACGTTCTTCTAGGATGTAAACGGGGGTTTTTTCTGGGTCAAGACCAACTAGTTCTGCTGCCCACCGACGGGCGTCTTCTTCTGTTCCCAGCCGATCTACAATACCTAACTCTACGGCTTGCTGTCCAGTGAAAATCCGACCATCGGCAAAACTCTTAACAGAGTCGATCGCCAAGGAACGAGCCTCAGCGACTGTTTGTACAAACTGCTGGTAGCTTATATCAATCAATTGCTGCAAAATATTTTCTTCTGATTCAGTAAGTTCCCGGTCGAACGCCAAAATATCTTTGTAGGGACCAGACTTAATCACCTTGAAGGAAATACCGATTTTTTCTAGCAAGCGTTCCAAGTTGTTGCCACGCAAAATCACACCAATGCTACCCGTAATTGTACCAGGGTTAGCAATAATGTGTTCGGCTCCCATACCGATATATACACCGCCAGAAGCAGAAATATTGCCAAAACTGGCAACAATTTTCACTTTTTCGCGTAACCGCTTGAGGGCGCTGTAGATTTCTTGGGAATCTCCCACCGTACCGCCAGGACTGTCGATACGTAGTAGCAATGCCGGAAACTTTTTCTCTTCTACTGTTTTCAGGGCTTCTAGCACTCGCTTGCGAGTAGCACTGCCGATCGCACCAGTAATTTCAATCCGAGCAATTTGTTTACGAAACCTAAGTTTAAAAGGCCAAATCATGAGCAGTCAAAAAACCTCGTAACAAACTTAATACAAAATACAATAGCGCTTAAAGCCCGCAGGGCAAGATCTTGAGGGTTAGGGTTGGTAATGGCTAATGGAAGATTAGCCATTAGCAATTAGCAATTACCATGCATCAGCTTATTAACTAGTAACTAATTTCTACTATCTATTTAATATATTGGCATTTCATTTAATTAACAAAAATTCACAATGTTTACCAGTGCCTTAAAGTGAGGAGAACAACACTTTTTCACAGATGATGCTAATGCACTACTTATATAATTATCGTAAAATTTGACACCTATAATAAGCATAAGTGTCAAACAATGCTCCGACAAAACTACAAGTCAAACTAATTACAAATATTCCGCGAAGGGGAGCGCCAGTGCCAAAGATACTGAGAAACTGCAATATATGATTAGCGACTACCTCAGTCACACCCTGTAAACCAGGAAGATAGCCGAAGAGGAAGATGATGCTTAGCAATCCCCCGATCAGGAACAGAGGCGCAACGAAACTGAAAATAATCGTTAGCAGCAGTGAGCGGAGAAAATTCGCGATCATGACCATGGGATTGGAACTCCATCAAGTTAGTAGATAATAGTCGTAGGCTTGGTTGTCACTTTCTACAATAAGTGCGACAGATGTGTCTCAGGCGATATTTCAAGAATCTTAAATTATTATTAAAATATATACACACTAATTATTAAAAGATAATGGGGAGTGGGGAGTGGGGGGAAACATGATCTAAGACAAATTCCTACATACTATCTCCAAGTATTTAATCGGTTGTCATCGTGTCACCTTTTACTACTTATTCCCCATTCCCTATTCCCTATTCCCCATGCCCATAATTCGCTATTCTTAAGGCAGTTACTGAGTTAGCTTGTGAACGTTGAGTGAGACTATAAACAAATCCAGTTTGGGAGCATGGAGTCAGCGACTGGTGGCGGCAATTTTCTTAGGTGGACAAGTACTAGTTCATCTACTTAAGGGCAAAATCCATCGGCGCAACATTTTAGAGCAAATGGCAGCAGTTGGACCAGACTCTCTGTTTATTGCCCTGGTAACGGCTATTTTTGTTGGTGCGGTATTTACCATTCAGGTAGCGCGGGAGTTTATTAACTTTGGGGCGGGAAATGTTGTCGGCGGAGTGTTGGCGATCGCACTGACACGGGAACTCGCGCCCGTTCTCACCGCAGTAGTTTTGGCGGGGCGAGTCGGTTCGGCATTTGCAGCGGAAATTGGCACAATGCGGGTAACAGAACAAATAGACGCCCTTTTGATGTTAAAAACTGATCCAATTGATTACCTAGTTATCCCCCGCGTAGTTGCTTGCTGCCTGATGCTGCCAATTTTAACCCTCCTGTCTTTAGTAACAGGCATGTTCGGGGGATTAATAATTGCAACGAATGTATACAACCTTTCCAACACAGCGTTTCTAGATTCAGCCCGTAATTTTCTCCATCTATGGGATATTCTGAGCGCCATGATTAAAGCATCTTGCTTTGGAGTTTTTATCGCTGTTATTGGCTGCAATTGGGGCTTGACGACAACCGGAGGCGCAAAAGGAGTGGGACAATCAACGACAACTGCGGTTGTTACCGCTTTATTGATCATATTTGTGAGCAATTTCTTTCTTTCTTGGTTAATGTTTCAGGGAACTGGCAATGCAATATCGTTCCCTGGTTTATAGTCATTTGTCATTGGGCATGGGGCATAGGGCATGCCCCATGACCAATGACTAAAATAGAGATAATGTCTCTTAAATGCGTAGGATTTTTGACCGTGACTACTTCATTTACGTCTAACTCAGCATCAACCGTGGAACTTAAGCCTGCTTACTACATACCTGTAGTGTTGGTTATTGCTGCAATTCCACTGCTTTTGGTACAACCTCTTTTATCAGGGGCGATCGCATTGTTTGGCTTGTTTCTGATGTTTCAGGCGGTAACACTGCGTCTACAATTTACAGCTACTGACTTAGATATTTATAGAGGCGAGAAATTACTTCGACGCTTTCCCTATGAGGAATGGCAAAACTGGCAAATCTTTTGGGCAAAAATTCCTATCCTTTTTTACTTTAAGGAAGTCAAAAGTATTCACTTTTTGCCGATTTTATTTGACCCTGACACCCTGAAAGCTTGCCTAGAACAACGTTTTCCACGTTCTTAGTGCGATCGCCAAGAGTCGAAAAACGCGGGCTTTGGACGAGCCGATGCAGCTTGTAAGTTGTATATTTTTGAAAGCAATTTATTTGCGTCATAAGAATTATACTATTGTTTATGAACCCAGCGGAATCTCAAACTCCACAACCAACTAATGAGTCGTTGATGCCAAAAGAAGAAAAAACCCATAGATCTGAGCAATCACAAAACTCATCTGTTGAGTCAGTGGTGGAAACAGCAGATCCTCACCCCACAGTTGACACTCAACAATACTATCTAACTCCTGCATTGCCCATGGACAATGCAGAAGCACTAATTCCCATTGATTCAAATGCAGAGTCAACTCCCATTGTGGCGCAGCTAGAAGAGGAAACTGCCGCACTGGGGTCAGAAATAGCATCAGAATCAAAACAGAATCGTCAAGAAGCCCAAGCTGCGCAACGGGTGGTAGAGTTGCAACGTACAGAACAAGCACTAAAAAGAGAAATAGCCAACCTGCAAGCGTCTTATAAAAGTCTTCAAGAGCAGTTGAACACAACCCAAATGACGATGGGACAACTCGTGCAAGAGGCGATGTCCGATCTTGAACAACGCAAGCAAACGTTGCAAATTTCTGTAGAACAGTTGGAACGACGCCAAGAACGCATTCGTAACGAGATGCGAACCACTTTTGCCGGAACTTCCCAAGATTTGGCGATCAGGGTGCAGGGTTTTAAAGATTATCTCACAGGTAGCTTACAGGATTTGGCAGCCGCCGCAGAGCAGTTGCCACTACTGCCAAAGGCGAAACCAGAACCAGCACCAGCAAAATCAGATGTGAAAGAGGCTAAGCCAGCCGCATCTGGGCTAGAAACACCACAATTTGCCCAACAGCAATTTCAAGAGACTACAAAACAAATTCGCCGCTTAATTGACCAGTACCGCACTAAACCAGATTACTATGGACCACCGTGGCAACTACGGCGCACCTTTGATCCAGTCCATGCTGAACGAGTCTCCAATTGGTTTTTTAAACAAGGGGGACGGGGTGCTTTGCGGACAATGGGCAGTAGGTTGCAGAATATCCTCATTACTTCAGCAGTAATTTCGATATTATATAAGCTGTATGGCGATCGCATGCGCACTTTAGTATTAGCAAATTCACCAGAACGTTTAGGCGAATGGCGGCGTGGTTTGCAGGATTGTTTGGGAATTGGTCGCCCAGATTTTGGACCGGAGCGGGGTGTGGTATTATTTGAGACACCTGAAGCTTTGGCACAGAAAGCTGACCGCTTGGTGAAAGCTAATCAACAGCCTTTGATTATAATTGACGATTCCGAAGAGCAAATTAGTCTAGCACTGCTACAATTTCCTTTGTGGTTAGCCTTCGCCCCTGACCCCAAAATGATGAGAAATTATGATGATGATTTTTAAGTGTTAATTGTTGATTGTTAATTGTTAATAGCAAATAACAATCAACAAACAACAATTATCAATATGATTTTGTTAAGTTTGTGTGGAGCAATTTTGGTCGTAGCTTACCTACTGGGTTCGATTCCCACAGGCTACATCGCAGTTAAGTTGTTAAAAGGCATTGATATTCGGGAAGTTGGTTCAGGCTCAACTGGAGCAACCAATGTCTTAAGAACTTTGGGTAAAGGTCCTGGAGCATTCGTTTTAGTTGTTGATTGTTTGAAAGGAGTATTAGCGATCGCCCTCGTATACTGGTTGAATCAGGATGTCGCTCCTGATCTTGTTGAACCAACAGTAAATCCCCAATGGCAACCTTGGATAGTAATTTTAGCTGGGTTAGCCGCCATCCTAGGACACAGTAAATCAATTTTTTTAGGGTTTAGTGGTGGTAAGTCGGTAGCTACCAGTTTGGGTATTTTGCTAACGATGAATTGGCAGGTAGGTTTGGCAACGGTGTTCGTGTTTGCTGTAGTGATGGCGATATCGCGAATTGTCTCTTTAAGTTCGATTTGCGGTGCGATCGCTGTTTCTATTTTGATGGTACTCCTGCATCAACCGTTACCTTATATCCTATTTGCTGTTGTTGGTGGTTTATATGTCATTTGGCTTCATCGCACTAATCTTCAGCGTTTACTTGCAGGTACTGAGCCAAAATTAGGTCAGAAATTAGCGACGGAAGCAGAGCAAACTGTCAACTCGGCTAGCTAAGGTTAGGTTGTTCCTCCTCCTCAAAGCAATACTGCTTTGTAGAATATTGTAGGGTGCGCTCTTGTCACAGTACGGCACCATGATTGACTTTGGTGTCGGACTGACGACAAACACACCCTATGCTGATAATTTATTTACATACTTAATATTATTTGCGCCAACCTATTTACTGCACTTATCATAGATACACTGCTGCCAGGTTTGGAATTAACAGTTAAAGAAGTTTTTGAAGAAGCTGAATTGCTTTGAGATGAAACCTGACTTTGACACATTTTTACAACTCATAACCCAAAGTTAATAACACTTTTGCCTCTAAATCGGTCATTGTTTCTAGACTGAGTTTACCAAGTTTTGTTTTTAATCTTGTTTTATCAATGACCCGCAATTGGTAGCATAATGCTACAGAATCTTGGTCTAATCCCCCCTCGTTGACGGGAATTAGCAGACAAGTTGGCAAGGAAGCACGACGTAAATTACTAGTTAAAGGA
>CAZZYE010000117.1:2697-12763 GCA_964658145.1 uncultured Stigonema sp. | reverse complement strand
CAACTAACAACTAACAACTAACTAGCCAAAATCGTAATTCTGGCAACGTTGAAGCCTTTGAGGCGAGTGATAACTCCAGTGTTTTGAGCGATGGTGTGTAGGTATTTAGATGGCTCATATCTGCCGGCACCCAGGGCGAATAATTGGTTTGATGGGGAGCAAACCAAGTCACTGAAACCACTATTCCAAGGCTGATTGTTATAGAGCAATGGCGTTGTTTGCCCCGGATCAATCTGCACCAGATTAGTTTCGCCTTTCTGGTCAACAGCGATCGCATAGAGATTTCCATTTGGACACTCAGTTATATTACTAATCCGCTGGTTTTCAGACAGTGTGCGTTGATCTGTAATCTCGCCCGTCACGGGATTAATACTTACTAGCTTGAAGGGGGGCGTGCTGTTTTTGTTGCCGACTATACCAATGAGGGAGCCGTCTTTCAACCCCTGTAGACTTAAAAGCGTCTCGTTACTTTTGAGTCCTGAGACAGTTTGGGTTGTTGGAGACGCACTCAGAAATATCAGGCGAGTGGGTTGATCTGCTTTCCGACTCGCATCCACGCTGGTAACCGCTGCTACCATCCGACCATCACTTAAGGCAGCGAAACCACTTAGTTGATCGCCAAACTCCAGAATCGGTGGAGTCCTCAGTTGGGTCTTCACCTCAAGACTATCGACGGCTAAGGACTCTACGACGATTGTTCGGACAGTGGATGCAACTTGATCGGGTGTAGCGGTGGCGTCGGTTTGATCGGTGCTGTCGATTTCAGGAGTGAGTGAGTCATCGGTACCGGTGATGGAACCTGGGCGGATACCCAAGACCACTTGGGGCGGTGTTTGTGCAACAGTTTTGGTGGCGAAGGTTCCTACGGCTATTGCAGCGCTGCTGGCTAGAGCTAACTGACTAAACTGTCTACGTGTTAACTTCATGTTCATATTTGACTCCTAGAATTACTGCATTTTGTGATTATTATCACACTTGCGCGTGTCAGTTAATCCCAATAACTTTTGTCGCAAAAAAACAGCTTCATGGCTAATAGTTAATAGTTAGTTGCTTTTTCCATTAATTATTAGCCATGAGCAAACTATCCTAATTGAATCCAACTTGCCACTGACGGAACGTTATTGTTGTCAGTAATAAACAGCATGTACCAGCCTGCCGGTGCTAGGTTTTGGTTATTCGTTACCGTAACGAAGAGAGAATTCAAAAGTTGAAAGTCGATTGGTAGGTCTACTAGCCGTTGTTCTGTATCGACAGAATGAGTTGTTGACATTGGTCGAATCAGACTCACCCATTTGATGCTCCCGGCTTGGGGTGTCTGGATCGTGATTTGATTGCCGTATCCCACTGATTCGGGAGCAGATTGAATCACAGGTCGTGTTTGTGAGATGTACGCCGGACTGTAAACTTCTATGCGCGGTTCATAAGTACCACGCTGAGGATTTCCCCCTGCTGTCATGACTCTGCCATCGGGCAGGAGAAGCGCCACTGAATGATAAACACGACCATTGACAGTTGGTGTCTCGACTGCTGTCCAGGTATTGGTCGCCGGATTGTAAATCTCTGCCGGCAGGGTTGAGTTTGCTACATCCTCGTTCATTTTGCTGCCATTACAAACAAACACTGTGCGATCTGGCAATAAAACAGCAGCTAGGTGCATCCTGGCATTATTTAGATACGGGGCTGACCTATAAGTGGGGTTACCAGCGTTGAGATCGATAATATTCACCCGGTTGGTTGCTACACCACTATCATTTCCCCCACCGAGAATCATCACCTTTTGGTCTTGCGCTGGTGGTAGCAATACACTGGCAGCTTGGGCGCTGAAATCTGGCTGTTCCAGCCCTGACACTGGTTGTTCCGCAATTGTTTGGCTGAAACTCCCTGGTATTGTCAGGATGCTTGGCGATACATTACTGTTACTAAATTCAGCACCCGAATAGAAAAGGTTGCCATTAGCGAGCAGGAAAAGGTGAGAGTAGAGGTTAAAGGCACTGGTTTGTTGTGAAAAAATGGTCCAACTACTTCCGGCAAAAATTTCTGGGTTGCGGCCAAGGTTGCCATTTTCATCTAAACCCGATAAAACGAAGATTCTACCACTGCCCAGCGTTACTAAGGTTGAATACCATCGCCCCTTATTCAGCGAGGCCACTTTTGTCCATTTCTCACTGCTAGGATCGAATACAAAAGTACTTATCTGTCCATGGAATGGGTCATACTGTAAGGTGCCACCTGCAACCAACAGTGTCCCATCAGGTCGGAACGCTTCACTTGCGCAGAAAATATCAATCGGGTTTCCTGCACTATCGCGTGGGATCTGCGGACGGGAGAAGGTATTCTGATTTACATCCCAGAGAGCAGCGCCTTGAGGGGAATTTGCTACATTGTTCGGATCGTTACCCGACCCACCGCAAAACAGAACCTTGCCCGTGCGTAATAAAGCAGCATGAACAGGATTAATCGGACAATTCGATACGACTTTCCAAGGCATTTTAGTAAGTTTATCTAAGATAAAGGAACAGCAAAGAAGAGCGCTCATTAGCTTCATCTCAAGCTGGAAGCATCTAGCAGCAACAGGCTGTGCCTGCGATCAAAATTTTGTCAAGGCTTCGTGGCAACAATAAGTTGTTTGCTTCAATCCGACTTGAGTGGTTAAAGGTGAGCTAATGAGCGCGCATGGCAAGTCACGAAACTAATTCCTATCCCCGATGCACAGTTGTGCCATGCCTGATATGTTGCACGATTCTCAATAAGGGTAGGGTGGACACTGCCCACCAACGTAAAAATAGGCCCGATCGGTCAATGGTGGGCAATGCCCACCCTACAAAAATAGCGTTATTGCAACTGGTGCAAGATGTGAGATGCATTACTTTGAATCACATACACAAATGTGACTTCTGTTTTTTTAGCTCGGAGAGCGTTAATTGGAGTTACGACTTTGATATCTGCCCCTGTTGCATACAGTAACTCCTCACCTTAAGTCTGCATTTCTTTTGGCTTTCCCAAAGGCTTTAGCTTCTTAAGGTGTTACATCTGTTAGTTCTGGCGGCAATGCAATCCTGCTGATATTACAAGAAACATCTTCTCTGACTAGAAAATATTTTTTGTAATATTTGATTTTTTTTTATTTTCTGGTTACTATTTAATTAAATTGGGTTGTAAATATGTTTTAGGAACCAGAGGTAGTTAAACGCCAATAGTAATTGTAGGTTATCAAGGTTATGCTTTGGGATGATTCCCGTTTGTTCAGACCTTGCCTTTAATTATTATTGTGTAAAAACTCCTACGCGAGAGAATATCTCTTACTTATGAGTTTGTGCGTACCCATTAGTATAGTAAGATATAGTCTTCATCAAGTAAAAAAAATTGATGAAGACTCAAAGGCTTTGTGTAAAGAAATACTGAAGACAGCGAGTTGGTGGAGCCGCGTTTTTACTTATCCACTGGATGTTGCCCATAATAAGGTAAAGCTTCTGACCAATCGGGACGCGAACCGGATTGCCACTCCAGATGTGCTAGTTCCAATATGCTTGTCACCGACGCTGCTAACCCAGATTTTGCTTCAATTAACTGATAACTTGTATTCCAATTAGCTAATTTTTCCTGCCATGCTTCTGGTGTAAACACAGTGTCTGGTAGTAAAATGCTGAGTCCGGAAGAAATTCGCGTGGGTTGATAAATAGCAGCAAAAATTTGACCTCGTTGCGCTGGCATTTGTACAGCAATGACTTGATCCCCCCAACCCTCCTGAAAAAGGGGGGCTATGTTCTGTACGTTGTTCGCTTTGTTAGTTCTAATCTGTGACCACGCTACCGCCGCTAAAGTGGAAATAGCAAATACAGGAATATTTAACTGTTGCCCTAAAGTACGGGCCGTAACAACGCCAATGCGAGTTCCAGTAAAACCACCCGGTCCCTTGGCTACAGCAATAAATACCAAGTCTGACCAAGTTTGCGGTTTGATAAATTCAACTAAATATTGATGCATCAGACTGGATAATTCACGTTCCAAATTCCAAACACCAGAACGCGTATAGTAAGTATTGTTACTCATTGCCAAACCCAGTTCAGGAGTGGTAGTATGTAGCGCCAATCCGTATTTTGTGGGTTCAAGTTTTTGTAAATCAGTGGTCACATCTAATTGCATCACAAATTAGTCAGCAGCCTTGCCTTTCTTAAAAGAAACTGTAGCACTGTTTCTTGGGGCGAAGGCGAAATTAAAAATTAAAAATTAAAAATTATAAAAGCTTATATCGTAAGCTTTTCGCGCTCTTTTTAATGGTAACTTTATTTCCGCGCCCTGTGTATTATAAGAAATACTAAATCATTGATGAAAAATTTTAAGTAGTGTAGGGTGGGCACTGCCCACCAGATCCGGGTTTTGTAGGGCATAGCCCCACCTACATATATTTCAAAGATCAAATATGATTCCTATAGTATAGTTAAGGTATTAAATGCCTTCAATTAACAGAATCCCAGCACCGGAACTGAAACGTGTTTACATCACCAAAATGAACGGACAATATTTTCGTTCTTACAGTCTAAAAAATTGTTATTAATTGGCTAAAATAAATAGAATAACATAAAGATTAGGAAGTATGAAGTAGAAAAGAGAGTTGGTATAAACTATGCTGAAAACTGAATTAGAAGGCATCATTAACGATCGCCTCAACATGACAAAAGAGGAAATTATAAAATTTTGTCTAAAGTGGAAAATAGCCGAGTTGTCTTTATTTGGCTCAGTAATCAGAGAAGATTTTCACAATAATAGTGATGTAGATGTTCTAATTGTCTTCGCACCCAATCACGGTTGGCATCTATTTGATGTTATGAATATGCAGCGAGAGTTAGAAGGGATGTTCGGTAGAAGTGTTGACTTAATCCAGAAAAAAGAACTACAAAATCCCTATCGTCGGGCTGAAATTTTGCGATCGCATCAAGTGATTTATGCCCACCGCATATTTGACTATTTCTGTCAATCCGTAAGTCCTAAATATGGAGTAAATCAGTACATTTAAATCCTGAAAATCGGCATTTATAAACCTGAAGACAGCGTGGGCGAGACGCCCGTCCTATTCAACAACCAGCATTTTTATAACTTCATCAAATTTAAATATTCTTAACAACATAACAAATCATTTCTATTTTGTAGATATTTACGTGTTTGTGTGCTATGCCTAACTACACAGATTTCATTGCGTCCAACAATATGAAACGCAAAAAAAACACCTCTAACACTAGTGTGTTTAGGGTTTTAAATGCCTTCAAAGCAAAAATTTTCTTATTAATCTGCGTTTTTGTCATTAGTTTTTTTTGGTGTTCTGCTATCAAATTGTTTGATGCCAAGCCAAGCGGCTTTTGCTAGGTTTGATCTTCTGGAACCTGCCCCAAGTCAACCATTAGGGTATTACGACTATTTTGGCAAACTGCTGAGTCCCCATGAAGCAGCAGAATTAGTTGAAAAGCACAGACTCGACCCTCGTAACCCAACTTCCTATCAACAAGTAGGAGCAGTTCAAATCACTCAGGATTTGATTGCTAAAGGTGAAGATATATTTTTCAACCGTAAGATTGGGGACACATTTGGTCTGCAAAGAGTATTTGGTTTTCAACAGGGCATTGCTCGCATTTTGCCAGAAGTTACTACAGCCATTACAAATTTACAAGGTCAACCGACGACAAACTTACAAATTACCCTGTTTAACGATATCACGTTAGGTAGTCGGACTTTTCCTCAAGGAACTGTCATTAATACAGGCTTAAAAGTAGAAAAGGGAGGGATTTTTCCTCAGGGATTAACACCTAAAATAGACATTACCTGTGCTCTTTGTCATGCAACCCTTTCAAATAAAGGTGAACGCCTTGCGGGAATACCTAATGGCGAAATTGCGACTCCTCTATTGGTTGCCTTGGCACCAAATACATCTGCCGGGTTTGCAAGGTTGAAGTTCAATCCCCTAGACCCACAATATAAAGGCAACGGTAAGACTATTTTGGACAGTCAAGGTAACCCTGTAGAATTGCCCGATCCTAATAAATTTGAACAAGCTATCGACGATGCCGTGTTAGATGTGCCTTTTGGTCACTTCGAGAGTTCAGCCGATAGTATCAACAACACCACAAAAATTCCCAACATCTTCACGTTTAAGAATCATCCTTATTTCTTGGACGGACAGTTTGCTGTGGGTCCGTTTGCTGGATTGAGTGCTGTTGGTAACGGTGTTCATTCTTCAGAAATCAATTTTTTTGCAGCTGCTCAACAAAGTGCAGCAACTCTTAACGTTGACCCAGAAGTTTATATTGGTACATTGCTTCAGAATGCTGTCGATCCAAGCCTTCGTTTGCCAACAGGAGATCCAGTAAAACCCTCGGAGTGGCTACGGAAGGTTGCACCGGATGCGACACAAGCAGAGTTAGAAGACCAAGTTGCTGCCCCTGGTACGGGAACTTCTCCAAACCTGCGACCCAGCTTATTTACATACAACGGTTTGATTTTCAGCCCGAATACTGGGAATCCGGATGATATTGCAAGTGGGACTTTCCTCTTTGCTGACAATGCCATGTCTGCTTTCCAAAATAGTTTAGTACCGCCTGCCAATCGCACTCCTGAAAACTCGCAAGCGTTGAATACAGGTTCAGTTAGGCGTGGGGCAAGAGTGTTTGCGGAAGCCAATTGTGCAACTTGTCACATTGCGCCCTTCTTCACTGATAACAAAATTCATCCGATTGCTGAAATAGGTACTAATTCAGCCCGTGCTAGATCTCGCCTGAAACTGAATGACTTGTTAGTGCCACCCCAACTCTACGCCTTCAACACTGCCGTTCCCATACCAGATAACGCCCAAGTGCTAGATGTGCCAACGGATGGCATTTCCGATAGTCCTACGACCCTACCCAAGGGTATATTGCCGAATGGTGGTTACAAAACAACTTCCTTACGCGGTTTGTATTTAAGCGCACCATATTTGCATGATGGTGGTGTGGCAGTGCGGGCAGGAAGTCTGAAGGTTGCCTCGAATAACAGTTTTACTGTTGTTGACCCTAGTGGGTTAGGGTTAACAGGCACTCTCAGTCAAGGCTTACCTGCCGATGCTGCAAGTAGCTTGCGTGCCTTGGTTGATCGTCAACTTCGTGCCTTAGTTGTGAAAGCAAACCAAGCTAACCCGGCTTTAGTACGTAGTAACCTTGATGGCACAGGTCATGACTTCTACGTAGATCGGCAAGCTGGGTTTAATTCAAATCAGCAAACAGACCTGATTAATTTCTTGCTGGCACTTGATGACAACCCTGGTAGCTTTTAATTCAAGCTGAAGGCTGGTATCTTTAATGAACGTGCCTTTCATCCAACGCTAACTTCAGGCTAGCGTCGGATGAAAGGCACCAAGAGGATGTTTAACACTAGCTAGATTGAAAAACGTATTGTCATCCAGGCAGATCAAATAATAGGTACTTAGAACAACTTATACATTACTTGGGGCGTGTTCTGGCAATGACATTTTCTATGGCGATGCGAGAGCGCTCTCGTACTTCAATTTCAGTAACCTCGCTCAGATTGTCTTTAAGCTACCTCCGTAAGTTCAATCCTTCGACCATCTGGGTCTTGTACAACCGCCCGACGACCCCATTCGCTCGAATGTGGAAGTGACACAACTACCGCGTCTATTTCTCGAAGTGTTCCTAGTAATGGATCAAGAGCCTGTACTCTAAATCCCAGCATTATTTCACTACTATTACTGTACTCATGTGGCAAAATATCCGTTTTCGGGTAAATTTCAATGACAGTTGTACCAAGTTCACAAGCATAGTGAATTGGTCCACATCCATGTTTTTCCTCCACAAACTTGAGTCCCAGCACGCTATAAAATCTCAACATGGAATGAATAAAGTTAGTTCGTAGCACAACTAAATTGAGAATTGGTGTAGACATGGTTATCTTGCAGTAATCGCGTTCTTATATTTTTGCTTAACTGGGGTTTGTACTCTGGAGTATGCAGCGACTTGGACGCTGGTTAATATAGCAATATTGGCCGTCTTGAGCACAAACGGGGCTTTCCCTAAATACGTATAACCTGCTTGACCAAATTCTTTAAGTCTGGCACGTTTGATATTGGCTTCGGAGAGTAGTTGCTTTTTCTCTCAAATTGGGGTAGTGTTACGGAAGCTGTCACCAGGGGTAAAGTAAGCTATAAGTACTACCCCACGAACGTTTCAGACTTTATATTGGTTTGGAATAGCGATCGCTCACCATTGCTAAAAAGTTATCATAAGCATTGGAGTCGGAACAAAAATGCGCATTTTAGCACTGTTCAACCCGCGTTACTCGCCAAATCGAAGTCAAAACAGGTAAAGTTCCGACTCTAGAACAAAAATCGGTACTTTCTTATGTCAGGTTGCCCCTAGTGACAGCTTCCGTAACACTACTCCAAATTATGCCATTCGGGGGGTCTGTATTATATCATATCATGTCCGGTTAATCACTTATCATTTAGGTCTGACCTCGAGAGCGCCTAAGACTTGCGTCAAAGTCTCCCCTCCCCTATTAGGGGAGGGGTTAGGGGAGAGGTTCTTTATTATAAGTAATTAAGCGGACATGATATCAGACGCCCCCTTTTTTTCTTTCATATCTCCTATCTAAACTCCAGTACCGTGAAGAAGACAAGAAAAAGTCATGAAACTGACAAGACGGAAAAGCATTCTTAGCCTCGCCACTGTCTTTGTCATCGTTGGCTATACAAGCAGGCGTCACCGTCAATTAGTCCAGGCGGAGTTTCCCAAACACCGTTTCCAAAGTCAACTCCTGACCACCCCAGATTTGTTATCAAAAGGTGAAATTGACAAAGAGCGAATTTATCATGACTTTCTCAAAGCTGCTGCTGGGGGCTTGGAAGACAAACCAGCACTCTTGTATCAAGGTTTTCAAACCTCACCTTACAAAGAACAGATCAAGGATTATCCGACTCGTTTAAGGCAGAAACCTGATAGTAATTTGCTGAATGGCGCTGATGATGCTACATTCAGTCCTTATCCAGCAGTCGGGCAACTTCCTAAAATTGACGAAAGCAGTCTGAATTTTCTTCATCAGGATATCAAAGAAGCTTGCATCTGCGTTGGCAGTTTTTCCGCCGGAGAATTCAAGGCGAAATGGCTAGGAAGAAATGCACTCAGTAATCAGGAATTCTGGAGTGCAACTAAAATTATTCCCATCCTCAATCTTGTTTCTCTCTTCAACACAAAGATACCTGATGCAGATATTAATCTCTATAAAATTAGAGGTGTAGACCAACAAGGAATTCAAAGGAAAATTGCCTTCTATGATTTGGTTAGAGATATGGTTAGCTATGAAGAAAATATAGCCACCTCAAACTCTTTGGCACAAATGTTCAAGAGATTTTCTGGGCAACTGAAATTAGAGAATTGGCTAAAAAGCATTACTGGCAATAAAAACTTGATTTTCCGAGGTGACTACGGAGAACAGCCTTTTATCGACCAACCACAGGTGATTGAGCAAATCACCGAAAAAGCGATCTTGATGGCATCAGAACCTCCTAATCCTAATTGGACAGATAATACTATATCTGCCTATGATTTAACTAGAGTGATCTCAATGTTAGGTTGGCACAACTATATCCCAGCAGAATCGCGGCTACCGGGTGTCAACTGGAAAAGCCTTGAAAGTGTCATTAAAGCAATGGGAACAGATTCAGCACGTTTTACTGATTTAGCCATCAAAGAGTTAGGTTTACAAAATGCCCTTGATTCTGTGGTAATTATCTCAAAATTCGGCAATGGGGCAACAACTTTGAGGAAGAGAACTGAAGCTGTTTACGTGGCTTTAGTGCAATTTGTTGTTCGTTCCCCAAACAAGTTAGGGGAGCAAACTAAGCTACATACCTTAAGTATAGCATTAAGGGGAGCGAAGGCGCTTGAGCCTAGGGATCTCAACCGCGAAGTTGTGGAACTTGATGCCAGAATGGCTACGGAAGTAACTAACATTCTGCAAAGAGCGATATTCGCACAATTGGGTTGAAATGTAGGGGATCAAATTAAAAGGGAACTCTTAACAGGGAACT
>CAZZYE010000117.1:0-2687 GCA_964658145.1 uncultured Stigonema sp. | reverse complement strand
AATATTGGGTTTAGAGCAAGTAGACTGCCGCGCAACGCAATTTATTTATGAAAAGAAATAAAAATATTTTTTTCCATCGAGTAGGCGCTCATATAAAATGCATACTTTGTACAAATCCCCTAGACTGACCCGCAACGCGAGGCAGGGCTTAGCGTTTTAATTATGGGGATTTCCCTGTTCCCTGTTAAGAGTTCCCTTTTAAGAATTACAAATTATGTTGGCACTAATTCACCAGGACGCAACTTCGACCACTTACCCATTTCCCGCTTGAAGCTGAGACATCCCACCACATCCCATTCCATTTCAATCACATCCTCTTGTGTCCGGATATTGACGTTGATAGCGGGTTCATTGGGGTCAAAATCTGGCATCTCGGTTAAGTGGGGTTGTTGGTGCTGCCCTTCTACCGCATGGTAGGTGACACAGCGATCTACATAGTGGCAGTTCACGCAAATACACATAGTACCAACTCCAGGGAGCTTTATTGTTAATCTAGCTTAAGCTAAACCGTTATTCACTAGTTGTTGGGTTTATTTTTATTACAATGCCTTCATTCCCGAATATCCTATCTCCCGAATCTTGGCCCTTTAGCCTGGAATTTTTACCAGAAACAGCTTATATGGTAGGTGGTGCTGTGCGGGATGCTATCCTATGTAGAGACGCGAAATTTCGCGTCTCTACACGCGAATACGTAGATCTAGATTTTGTTCTACCAACTAACGCGGTCAAGGTAGCCCGCAAAATAGCGGCGCATTACAAAGCTGGCTTTGTTTTACTTGATCCCAAACGACAAATTGCCCGTGTGGTATTTCCGCAGGCGACAGCCGACTTTGCCCAACAAGAAGGAGATAGTCTAGAAACTGATTTGTACAGGCGGGATTTTACGATGAATGCGATCGCCTACAATCCCCACACCCAAGAAATCTTCGATCCACTGCAAGGTAGTGCTGACATCCAAAAGCAGATTTTGAGAATGGTATCACCTGCCAATTTAGAAGACGACCCCTTAAGGTTATTACGGGCATACCGCCAAGCCTCCCAACTAGGTTTTACCATTGAACCAGCTACTCAAGCAGCAATTCGCTCTTTAGCATCACATATAACTACAGTTGCAGCGGAACGAGTACGGGTAGAATTAGGCTATATGCTGTTCAGATCTCAAGGTAGTATTGGGCTGAGAAGTGCTTGGGAAGATGGTTTACTTACCCCTTTCTTCAAATCCGCCACAAAAGAAAGTTTTACTCAACTAGCAGCAGTTGACACAGCAGCTTCCCATCTGACAGAAATTTGGCAGCCACTTGGGGTGGAACTTGCTGAGTATGTACGGAATACTATTAAAACTACTTGGTTAGGTATTGCCAAACTTGCTTGTCTTGTTAACCCAGAATTAGAAGCAGCGGAAATAGAGTTGCAGGACCTAACTTATAGCCGTGCTGAAATTAAAGGCGTAACTACCGCCCTCAGAGTGTTACCGCAGCTAAAAGCATCCCAGATGTCTTTACGGGAACAGTATTTTTTGTTTCAGGAAGCTGGATTTGTATTTCCAGCGATCACAGTTTTAGCTGTAGCACATGATATTGTGGTAGAGGCGATCGCACCCTTAATCACCCGCTACCTTACCCCTGATGATCCGGTCGCACATCCCAAGCTATTAATTAGTGGGAAGGAATTAATTATAGCATTGGACATTCCGGCTTCGCCACTGGTAGGTACACTGCTGACAGAGATTGCCGTGGCGCAAATTGAGGGTAAAGTCTCTACAGCCGCAGAAGCGATAGAATTAGCACGTCAGTTAGTTGATAGTTAAAGTTCTAGCATGCGTGGAAGTTCGAGATTCGTTAGTATGATTAGCTCAATGAGAAAAATGTAATGTGTAGCTTTAACTATGTCAATTCTTGACTCCAATCAAAGTTATACTTTCAGCCTATACTTTGAGCTTGGCTTTGAAGCTAGCGAACTTGCTCAAGAATTTGGCTATAGTTTAACTCGAAAAAAGCTGAATTTACCCCAGTTCCCTGATGAACTTGACCGCTTAGGAGAATTACGCGATCGGATTGAGGAAGTACTACCATTTGTACCGTTGACTAACGAACTTGCCAGACGAGAAATTCTCATCTCGCGGGTGGTGACGGAGTTAATTCATTACACACAGGCAGAACTACGAATTGAATATAGTTTGAAAGTTTCTAATTGGCTTCAAGGCAATTTAGATTATTTACTGCGGGTAAATTCCGTCAATCAACTATTAGTAATAGAAGCAAAATACGAGGATTTGACGCGAGGTTTTACGCAGTTAGTCGCCGAATTGGCGGCACTCGATCAGTGGGAGAGTGCGACTACAGTTGACCAACAGCCAATTTTAATTGGCGTTGTTTCTACAGGTACAATATGGCAATTCGGTAGGCTCGACCGCAACATAAAGCATTTTGAACAGGGGATTAATAGCTATCGCGTTCCTGAAGATTTGGAGCAAGTAATGCGAATTTTAGTAGCAGCTTTGAAAGGAAATAATTAAAGAAGCTTATCTTAACTGAACCGTATTGCGTGAAAGCCTTGATTTTGCTTTTTTATGGTTTGCTCTCGGAAATAATAAAGTCCTAAACTGTCACATAAGTGTAAACAGCTTAGCAACGCCTGGATGTCCCAATACCTTTTAGTTAAGGCTTTGATCCCCCCTAGCCCCCCTT
>CAZZYE010000116.1:10559-12925 GCA_964658145.1 uncultured Stigonema sp. | reverse complement strand
GAGGGAAGGGGGAATAATACTCCCCTCTCCTACAAGGAGAGGGGATGTTCGAGAGGTTATTTCAGTAATTCGCCAACAAAATCAACAACTGTAGGGGCGAACGACCGTTCGCCCCTACTAACAACTGACGCCTCACTCACGTAAAGGAAAGTCTCATGGAAGGCGATCGCTGCAAACAGAATGGGTGTACTGGTATCATCGAGGACGGCTACTGCAGTGTGTGCGGAATTGCTGAAATCAAGACTGTAGAGACGTTGCATGCAAAGTCTCTAAATGACAGCATTCCTAGGCAAACCCAAGCAACAAGACCAAGCGCAACTATTACTACAGGTACTGGTTCATCGCCGCTTACCAACCGCTCTAAAGGTTCGCGCCGTACAAGCCAAACCTCTGGGAGAAGCAGCCGCAAGCAACTTGGTGCAGGACTTGTATCTGTGCCAGAACTGCCTTCGACGGAACCAGAAAAGGCAATTATGGTGGAGGCGAAGGTTCCTGACAACAAACGCTTCTGTGCGAATTGTAACAACCCTCTGCGTCGAGAGAAAGGCTTTTGCCCCAAGTGCGGACAAAAGTTTTCCTTCATCTCCTCCCTCAAACCTGGAGACTTGGTGGCGGGACAATATGAAGTCAAGGGTGCGATCGCCTTTGGTGGATTGGGCTGGATCTATTTGGGCTTCGACAAAATGCTGTCTCGTTACGTAGTACTCAAAGGTCTGCTGAATACAGAAGATGCGGCGAGTGCGGCAGTAGCGGTAGCAGAACGCCAGTTTTTGGCAGCGGTGAAACACGCTAATATCGTTGGCATTTACAACTTCGTCAACTTTGGTAGCGAAGGCTTCATCGTTATGGAGTATGTCGGCGGCAACACATTGAAGGAAATTCGCAAACAGCGGGGACCCCTGCCAGTTGCGGAGGCGATCGCCTACATCCACCGCATCTTAAGTGCTTTTGCTTACTTGCATTCCTTGGGTTTGGTGTACTGCGACTTCAAGCCGGATAACGTCATGCTTGAAGACAACGACGTGAAGTTAATCGACTTGGGCGGTGTGCGACGCATTGATGACCCTGAAGGCGACATTTACGGCACCATCGGCTACAGCGCCCCCGAAGCGGGTGAGGGACCGACTGTGGTTTCAGATTTGTTCACTGTTGGCAGGACTTTGGCTGTTCTGCTGACTAACATCACAGGCTTTACCAAAGAACATTTATACACCCTGCCCAGCCCCCAGGAAGAACCCTTGTTTGCCCAGCAAGAGTCGTTGTATCGATTTTTACTTAAATCTACAGCGGAAAATCCCGATGAGCGCTTTCAGTCAGCTGATGAAATGGCGGATCAGTTACTCGGTGTGCTGCGGGAAATAGTTGCCACTCAAACAAACACTCCACGTCCAGCTTCCAGCAACGTTTTTAGTGGGGATATGCTGGCATTAACAAACAAGGGCGACCTTGAGGCAATCAAAGCGGACTATCACCAGTTGCCGATGCCGATGCTGGATGCTACAGAACCAGGTTTCAACGAGGTACTCAACGCGAGTGCCATTGCCGATCCCAGTCAGCGAGTTACCAGTTTGGAACAAGTTGTTCAGCAGTTCCCTAATTCTAGGGAAGCGCTGCTACGTTTGGCAAACAGCCTCATTGACACTGGTGTTCATGACAAGGTGGAAGAAGTTTTGGCGCAAGTTGAAGAAAAAGACCCTTGGGACTGGCGGGTGCTATGGTACAGAGGACGAAGTTTGATGGCACAGGGCAAAGCCAAGGAAGCGCAAGCAGCTTTCGACCAAGTTTACTTTGACCTGCCTGGGGAACTTGCTCCTAAACTAGCACTCGGTTTGGCTGCTGAAGATGCAGATAATTTCCCATTGGCAATTCAGATGTACGATCTGGTGTCCCGTACCGATCCCAGTTATACCTCGGCTGCCTTCGGTCTGGCACGTTGTCTCTGGGCGACGGGAGACAGAAACGGTGCAGTGGCTGCGTTGGGACGCATCCCGCAAACTTCTAATTTGTATATGCGATCGCGTGTGGAAATTGCCCGGACGTTGATTGATCGTTCCGGTTTCGCACCGGGGGAGAAAGAACTCAAGGAAGCTTCGACGGCAATTGAGGCACTTACTCTCAACGGCATGGATCGCTATCAGCTAACGAAACAGGTTTTGGAGACAGCCTTACATCTGATCACTTCCAAGGCACTCTCGCCCACTTCTTCTATCTCAATTCTGGGACAGCCGCTTGAGGAATTGGATCTTAGAAAAGGGCTGGAAAAAGCTTTGCGGGATCTAGCGCACCTATCAAGTGGCGAGGAGAAGATCTGCCTAGTTGATGAAGCCAACCACGTGCGTCCCAGAAGTTTGTTTTAGTGGGGAGTG
>CAZZYE010000116.1:0-10549 GCA_964658145.1 uncultured Stigonema sp. | reverse complement strand
ATGGTGGAACGTCTGTACGGGATGGGGATTTTTTATTCCTATTCCCTAGGGTCGGTAAGTAGGTTGGCACAAATAACATTAAGTATGTAAATAAATTTTAAGGCTTGGGTGTGTTAGCCCGCAGTATGATAGCAAAGTCGTTAATCATGATACCGTACTGAGGGTAGTATTTTGTTTTTCTTATCACATTGACAGTATAATTTGGGCAGCAATTGTTGATGCTTATGTTATATAGCAATCCTAAATAGGTTGTGAACAAGAATCGTACATACATGCTTTCGCAAACGAAAAAATTTGATGATTGACAGCGAACTCAAACAAAAATTTAACGATATTTCTGGGCGTTCTTGCTCGAATCCCCAGCCCTTTAGACGAATGGCAGGGGTCATAAGTGCTTTCAGCATAGCTGCCTTCTCAAAATCGGGATTTTTGTGACCCTACTTCTATGGATGAGTGATATCTTCGATAGCTTGTTTCACCGCGTCAGGCGACTCTGCGGGTAGGCAGTGACCGATGTTATACAAAACCCTGCGTTCGTAGCGACTTGTGAACTGGCGCTCCTGTCCTTCGCTCGTCGAGGGTGGATCCACATGATCCTCTTAGCTACTCAGATACATTCTGAGTCAGGAGTAATTCTACTACTGGACGGGCGCTTGTGCAATGCATAGATGGGAGGATATTTTATATTTTGATCTGTGTAGTTCATTAACTCAATACTTTTGAGTCATTTTGTCATGCGTTAGTCTAAACTCCAGTGATGAAGATAATTGGGGTGCAGGAGTCTATTTTTTAGGCGAATATCTCAAAACATTGCTGTTCATCAACGTGGTATCTCTGACTACTTGATCATCTGCCTTAGCTACTTTTACCAGTCCAGCACCTATTTTTGCAACACAACCCTATTCTCTCACAAATTTTATCTACATTGTAACAAATTACTTGACCTTTGGGAACCCTCTACAGCTATATAGCTCATAACTTTGTATTCAAGATAACTTCAGCCTGCGGATAGGTATTTCGCTAGTATACTTTTTCTACTATTCAAGCTAAACTCACAATTTTAAAAATGTAGATATGAGGCTGAGGTTTAAACGCCGAAGGTTTGGTCAGATTGCGATCGCAAGCTCAATGGGAGCTATGGTGGAGAGTCTCATAAGAAAGGCCCAGGCTCAACCAAAGCCTCAGTCTAATACCCCATCAACGATCTCCCTCGATCCAAGTAGTTTTGTTGATATCAAACTGCGTATCAATGGAGTGGAACATGCGCTGAAAATTGAACCTCGTGTGACACTACTTGATGCGCTGCGTGAGCGTCTAAATTTAACTGGCTCTAAGAAGGGCTGCGATCACGGTCAGTGTGGTGCTTGTACAGTGCTGGTTGATGGGCATCGGATTAATTCGTGCCTGACATTTGCCATCATGCATACTGACGCTTCAATTACAACTATTGAAGGGCTGGCGCAAGGAGAAACACTCCACCCGATGCAAGCCGCGTTTGTTGCCCGTGATGCGTTTCAGTGCGGCTACTGCACACCAGGACAAATTTGTTCGGCAGTAGGTTTGGTGAACGAAGGACACGCTAAGTCAGATGCTGACATTCGCGAACTAATGAGCGGCAATATCTGCCGTTGCGGTGCTTATCCAAATATTGTCAATGCTGTCCGCGATGTCTTAGGGGGAAAAAAGGATGCAGCCGTTTAGCTATAAAAAAGCGGGACAAGCGGACAATGCCGTGGCGTTAGTGACTCCAGACGCCCAAGCCTCTTACCTAGCGGGGGGTACCAGCCTGATCGATTTGATGAAGCTGAATGTACAGACGCCAACAGAGGTGGTTGACATCAACCCACTGCCGTTAACCAAGATAGAAATGCTGGGCAATGGCGTGCGGATTGGAGCAATGGCACGTAATAGCGAGGTGGCTTATAACAAAATGATTCGTGAGCGTTACCCTGTGCTATCAGAAGCGTTGTTGTCTGGTGCTTCACCACAACTTAGAAATATGGCAAGTGTGGGCGGGAATTTGCTGCAACGTACCCGGTGCTACTACTTCCGCGACACTGCCATGCCATGTAACAAGCGCGTTCCCGGTTCCGGCTGTCCGGCAATTGAGGGATATAACCGGATTCATGCAATTCTTGGCGGTAGCGATCACTGCATTGCCACCCATCCTTCAGACATGGCGGTGGCAATGGTGGCACTTGATGCGGTTGTGCAAACACGTGGTCCCAACGGAACGCGCAGTATCCCGCTTGTCGATTTTCATCTTCTACCAGGTAATACGCCAGAACAAGAGACGGTTCTAAAACATGGAGAGTTAATTGTTGCCGTTGACTTGCCAGCTTCGCCTTTTGCGAGGAGATCGCACTATTTGAAAGTACGTGATCGCGCCTCTTATGCCTTTGCAATGGCATCGGTGGCGGCTGCATTAGATATTAAAAATGGGATCATTCGCTCGGCAAGGATTGCCCTCGGTGGGGTAGGAACAAAGCCCTGGCGTGCCTACGAAGCTGAAAAAGCACTTGTAAACAAGCAACCAAATCAGGCAACTTTTCAAGCAGCATCTGACGTTGCAATCCAGGGATCTAAACCGCGAAAATACAACGCATTTAAGGTCGAACTGGCCAAACGTACAATTGTCAAAGCGCTCTTCACGATAGGAGGAATGGCATGAAGACAGGGGATACCAACAAAATTCTCGGTCAACCGCTAAACAGGGTCGATGGACATCTGAAAGTGACTGGCGGCGCACGCTACTCGGCTGAATTCCCGGTGGCCAAGTTAGCCTATGGGGTAACAATTCAAAGCACGATCGCCAAAGGTAAGATTGCCCAAATTGAAACACGGGCAGCGGAGCAAGTACCGGGTGTAGTGGCAGTCATTACCCACCTTAACGCACCCAAGGCATCTGGGGACCAAGGAGGGGGTCGCAAGCTGCAATTGCTGCAAGATAACATTGTACTGTATAGCGGTCAGCATATTGGTGTTGTGGTTGCGGATACCTTTGAACAGGCTATGCAAGCTGCCTCGCTCGTGCAAGTTCGCTATGAGGAAGAGAAGCCAACGCTGAATATGAAGGACAACCTTGCGAATGCATACGTGCCTCAAGGTAAAGTTCCCAGAAACCAGCCGCCCGATTCGTCTTACGGCAATGTCAACCAGGGACTAGAGACGGCTGCTGTCCGCGTCGAGCAAACTTATACCACCCCAGTGGAAAATCACAATCCAATGGAGCCTCATGCGACAACCGCAGTTTGGCAGGGCGAGCAATTGCTGCTGTATGACGCCACTCAAGGAATCTTTCAGTGTCAACAAAAAGTTGCGGCAGCATTGGGGATAGAGCCAGCTAATGTGCGCACTATGTCTTACTATGTCGGCGGTGGTTTCGGCTGCAAAGGATCGGCTTGGTCCCATGTGCCTCTAGCGGCAATGGCGGCACGGCAGGTTAATCGCCCGGTTAAACTGGTGCTGGGACGGATACAAATGTATGGTCCTGTAGGCTTCCGACCGCAGACAATTCAACAGGTTTCTCTAGGTGCAACCCGCGAGGGAAAATTGACAGCACTCCGGCATTCTGGTACGTCGCAAACTTCAACCTTTGATGAGTTTATCGAACCTGTGGCGAAAACCGCACGCATGATCTACGCTTGCCCAAATATCGAAACTAGCCACCGTCTGGTTCGGCTTGATGAGGGTACACCAACTTTCATGCGTGCGCCAGGAGAAGCGTCAGGCTCGTTCGCCTTAGAATCGGCAATGGACGAACTGGCTTATGCGCTCAACATCGATCCTATCGAACTGCGTCTGCGTAATTATGCTGATGTCGATGCTGATCAAGGACTGCCTTGGTCGAGTAAGTCACTTAAACAGTGTTATACACTGGGGGCAGAGAGGTTTGGCTGGCAAAAGCGCAATCCGAAGCCCCGTTCTATGCGGGATGGCAATTATTTGGTCGGGTGGGGCATGGCGACGGCTACTTATCCTACCAATCGTTCGCCGGCATCGGCGAACGCCCAAATTATGGCAGATGGTACAGCTGTTGTGCGGACTGGCTCACAGGATATTGGTACAGGAACCTATACTGTAATGACTCAGGTCGCGGCTGAAGCACTTGGTATACCAGTTAACAAAATACGCATCGAGTTGGGTGATACAGTCTTGCCAAAAACCCCCGTTTCCGGTGGGTCACAAACAGCCGCTAGTGTAGGCTCGTCCGTGCATTTGGCGGGAACTGAAGCTCGTAGCAAGCTGATGCAATTAGCACTTGCTGATCAAAAATCGCCGCTTTATGGCTCAAATGCCGAGGATATAATTGCTCAGGATGGAAGCTTTTTCTTAAAAAATAAATCGTCCGCAACTGAAACTTATGGGGAAATTCTGGCACGGCATGGATTGAAAATGATTGAAGCACGTACGGATGCCAAGCCTGGAGAGGAAAAACAGAAGTATTCAATGCATTCGTTTGGCGCACAGTTTGCAGAAGTGCGCGTTGAACCTGATTTAGGCGAGGTGCGAGTAACGCGCTGGGTGGGAGCCTATGGTGTTGGACGCTTACTCAATGCGAAAACAGCTAATAGTCAACTCATCGGTGGGATTGTCTATGGCATCGGCATGGCGCTAATGGAACACACTGTAATAGACCCTCATCGAGGACGTATTGTCAACGCTGATTTAGCTGAATATCATGTGCCAGTAAATGCAGACGTTCCGGCAATTGAGGTGTTGTTCGTCGATGAACACGATCCATACGTCAACCCGCTTGGTGTCAAGGGAATTGGTGAAATTGGCATTACAGGAACTGCTGCGGCGATCGCCAACGCTGTCTATCATGCAACAGGCAAGCGCATCCGCGATTTGCCAATTACACTTGACAAGCTTTTGTGACTGATTTGCCTAGACGTTTGCGGCTTGTCGTCAAACACCCCAGTGGGATGAAAAAGGATTTTTACATCAGGATGTCTTGCCTGATGACAGTAGAAATTGCTGTTAACACAAGAATAAGCAGTCAAATGAACGAATTACAAGCAGTTTTAGAAGCCTTTGAGTCAAGTCAAAAAAGTGGTGAAACGGCTTTTCTCGCTACTGTCGTCAAAACTCAAGGTTCAACCTATCGGCATCCGGGTGCCAAAATGTTGATGACAAATACAGGTAAAACTGTGGGAACAATTAGTGCCGGGTGCTTAGAAAATGATATATTTGAGTATACTCGCCAACAAATGTCAGATAAAGAGACAATTGTTGTTACCTATGATAACACCGCCTCTAACGATATTCTCTGGGGCTTTGGTCTAGGCTGCAATGGTATAGTGCAAGTTCTCATCGAACGTCTTGATTGGGATTGCACACCGAATCTCATCGCCTTTATACAAGAGTGCTTGAGTAACAAGCATTTGGGTATTATTGCTACAGTTTTTGCTTTAGAAGGTACGGTAGATGCGAAACTAGGATCACGCTTGCTGCTATATCCTAATGGGCATATTATCACTAACATTAAAGATACACATTTAACTGAATCTTTGATTGCTGATGTTCAAGCAGCTCTTGTTCACCAACAGTCAAGCATAAATAACTATCAGTTCCCGTTTGGAAGCGCCGAAATTTTTATCGAAGTTATTTTACCACCTACACATTTAGTCATATTTGGCGCAGGTCATGATGTTGTGCCCGTAGTACAGTTTGCTCAAGTATTAGGTTGGCACGTTACTGTAGTTGATTGTCGGGCTTCTGAGGAAACTAGAGCGCGATTTCCCACAATCTGTGACGTGATTCTTAGCCGTAGAGAGGTTCTAGCTCAACAAATATTTATTGATGCCAGTACAGTAGTTGTTATAATGACGCATAATTACCTTGATGACTTAGAAATTTTGAAGATAGTGCTAAAATCTATAGCATCCTACCTCGGTATTTTAGGTCCAAAATATCGTACAGAAAAACTGCTTCAAGATTTACGTATCCAAGGAATAGTCTACACTAGTGACCAATTACAAAGATTGCACAGTCCTATTGGTATTGACATTGGAGCAGATACACCAGAAGAAATAGCGCTCGCCATCATTGCTGAAATTCAAGCAGTGCTGAGAAACCGTAATAGTGGTTTTTTAAGAAATCGCAATCAACCAATTCACCGATATGACAAAGGTAATTTGAATTTGCTACTTGCTACATAATTTTCATTTATGGTAATTACTACTCAGCAAACAGAAGAAAAACCAACCATAGCCATTATGATTCTTGCGGCTGGTGCATCTACTCGTATGGGTAGACCAAAACAACTGTTGCTATATCAGGGACGTACTCTCGTGCAATACATTACAGAAGTTGCGATCGCTTCAGTCTGTGAACCTATACTGATGGTACTTGGAGCATATGCACAACAGGTTCGTCCCCTACTCAACCAACTTCCTATTACAGTCGTTGAGAACTTAAATTGGGCTTGTGGAATGAGTACTTCAATTAATAGTGGTATTCTATTCTTGAATAGTCTTCCTCAAAAAATTGAAGCAGTAGTTATTGTACTTTGCGATCAACCATTTCTGTCTTCCCAAATTATTAATCAACTCGTTAATGCATATTATTTGACAAAGAAACCCATTATCGCTTGTAAATATGCGGATACAATAGGCGTGCCTGCTCTATTTAGTCAGGTATTTTTTTCAGAACTTGCAGCTTTGAAACAGATCTCAGGAGCCAAAAAAGTTATTAATAATAACCTTAATCAAGTATTTTCCGTTCCTTTTCCCCAAGGAAATATTGATATTGATACGCCAAACGATTACGAACAATTGCTGTACCATTCAGAATATTAGCAATTAACTGGAGTTTGAAAGTCTTGCTCATATTTAAAAGTCAATATACTCATAAAATTTCCTTTATAGATTGAACTGATTTTGAAGCTGTAACCTTGTCCTATTAATCAATACCTTCGCCAAAAATAAAGAAGGCTTTGTGTAGTGGGAGCATCCCAATTTGGAAAAAACACATTATTCGCGAGATTGTCTCGCGAATAATAGGGGGATAGACTTCCGACTCCATAACTGCAAAAATGATTTTCGTTATGGAGCATGGTAGTAAAGATGACACCAACAGATAAGAAACTGATAGAAACTCATATTCAAGAGATCGCCAAGATCCTTTATAAAAACACCCCACCAGAAAAAATCGAAACCTTGGAGGGTATTGAAACAACGGTACGCGAGCAAGTATTGTCACACGTCAGTCCAAAAATCGCATTTTTTTTGTCGGCGAAAAGACGGGAAATACTAAAGGGAAATCACGGACAATAAGAAGTTGTATGGGTAAACTTAAACTCACCTCTAAACAAGTGTTGCGTTTGGGAATAGAGCCATATCAACGATTGAGTCCGACGCGAGAAAAGTGCTGTTTGTTACTATCAGCTAATTCATCATTCCAGGATGCAGAAAATGACATTCAGATTTTGACTGGCATAGAAGTAGGTCACAACCCGTCAAAGTTGGTTTGACAAAGTACTAGGATAAAACCAAAACGTTTGCCAGAATTGAAGACTTGATGTAAGTAGTTTACTATGCAATGTTCAAAATGTGGTACTACGGTACAGGTTGGCGATCGCTTCTGTGAAGAATGCGGTACGCCTCTAATTGACATCTCGAAATCAACAGGTGGATGTGAAAAATGCGGTGCTGGTTCAGAGGAAATCGATGCTGATGGCTTCTGTTCTAACTGCGGCTTTCGTCGGGAAAATCGGCAGGATGACAGGTTTGAGGTAGTGACTTCGCCTATTTTGGCGGGGATCACCGACCGAGGGCTAAAACATCATCGTAATGAAGACTACCTTGCTTGTACCCAAATTGATCGCAGAAATGCTTATATTCTCGTTGTTTGCGATGGTGTATCCAGTTCTGACTCACCTGATGTAGCAGCTAAAGCCGCAGCAGAAAGTGGTATACACGCGCTTTCTGCTGCTGTAGAGACGCGAAATTTGAGCCAGTGCGTTGGGCGGCTTTGCCGACTTGAAGCAACTGGCGTCGCGTCTCTACAAGAAGAGGCGATGAAACTGGCAATTGCTGAGGCAATGGCATCAGTATGTGCCATCCCATACACTAAACTCACGGACGCAGAACCGCCGTCAACTACAATTGTTGCCGCCGTGGTTGTTGACCGCACTGCTACCATTGGTTGGCTAGGTGACAGCCGCGCTTACTGGATTTCTCCCAACGGATCGCGGCAACTTACGAGGGATGATTCGTGGCTCTGCGATGTTGTTTTGTCAGGTGAAATGAGCGCAGCCGAAGCCAGAAAATCGCCTCATGCTCATGCAATTACTCGCTGGCTGGGGGCGGATGCGATGGACTTGGAACCGTCTGTAGTGAATTTTGATATCCCCGGTTCTGGGCATCTGCTACTATGCACCGATGGATTCTGGAATTATGCACAAGATATATCACAAATTAATGTTCTTGTCAACTCAGATGCCGATGCCGTTACAGTGGCGCGAAGATTGGTGGAATTTGCTCTACGTTCTGGCGGTCACGACAATATCAGCGTTGCTGTACTATCCTTATAAGGATGTAGAGACGTAGCAGTGCTACGTCTCTACAAGGATTTTGGTATTACATAAAATCATTTTCATATAGCGAATCAGCAACGCTGATTTTCCTTCTCCAGTGAATTCCGAAATTGTTGAGGCGTAGCTTGAAGTTATCAGTATATTGGACGGTTACTTACATTTTGCACCATTCGATAGTTGGTGTAGGGTGGGCACTGCCCACCAACGCAAAAATACGCTCGATCGGTCAATGGTGGGCAATGCCCACCCTACAAAAATAGCGTTATTGCAAGGAGTGCAAGATGTGATGTTACGAAAAATGCAACAACTGATTAGGTGTGCAAGCTACTTGTGTTATATAAACGAGTATCTAAGAAGGCAAACCACATTATAAAAGTTTCAGCCCTTTAACATCTTAAAAAAACGTTGTAGTACGAAATACCTTTGAGAAAATCTTATGACTACACAATTCAAAGCCGAAGTCTTCCAAAACCAGTATTTACCGCAGGGTGCAAACGAAGTTCATGCAATTATGACCGTCACCGCCCTTGAAGGCGAGGGAGTGACTGCCACTGACACAGGTGACAGACTGTTTGGAGTGATCTGCGATACCTCCGGCTCAATGGGCGGCGAGAAGATTCACGCAGCAAAAAGAGCAATGGACAAAATCGTGAATTTGCTGCCTGAGGATGCATCTTTCTTCATTGTCACTGGAGCAGGTAAAGCCGATCTGATTTTCCCGGTGTCAAAAGCTACTCGTGAAAACAAAGAACGGGCGATCGCTGCCATCAAAACAATACATGCCAGCGGTGGCACAGTGATTTCTAAGTGGCTGTTTGAAGCCCTAAAACAGTTCGAGAAAATGCCTAATGCCTTGCGTCAGGGATTGCTGCTTACCGACGGACAAAATGATGACTCCGACGAAAAGCAACTGAATCAGGTTTTACAAGCGTGTGAAGGAGTTTTCCAGTGCGACTGTCGGGGTGTGGGAACTGACTGGCGGGTAAAGCAGCTACAACATATTTCCGTGAAATTACTGGGTACTACCGATATTATCCCCAATGCGGAAATGATTGAAGCTGACTTCCGAGCGATTTTAGAAAAAGCCATGAGCAAAAATGTCACCGATGTTGCCCTGCGCCTGTGGACTCCGCAGGTTGCCAAGGTGCTGTTTTGCAAGCAGGTTAGCCCCGATATTGTAGACCTCACCAACCGCGCCAAAGTGGTAAAAACCCAAGTTTGCGACTATCCGACTGGTGCGTGGGGTAAAAACGAGTCCCGCGACTATCATTTCTGTATTCAAGTCCAGCCTGGTAATGTCGGCGACGAGATGTTGGCAGGTAGGGCAAGTTTGATTTATACAGTAAACAGCGTAGAAACAAAAGTGGCTGAAGCTCGCATCCTGGGGATTTGGACTGACGACGATGCCAAATCTACTAAAATCAACAGACGAGTTGCTCATTATACCGGACAAGCAGAACTTGCCCAGTCAATTCAGGAAGGGTTAGAGGCACGCGATCGCGGCAATATAGAAGTTGCGACTACCAAGTTGGGACTCGCAGTCCAACTTGCTCATGAATCTGGTAACGAAGCAACCGCAAAGTTACTGAAGAAAGTTGTCGATATAGAAGATGCGGCGACTGGTACGGTGCGACTGAAGCGAGATGTTGCAAAAGAAGACGCGATGGCGCTGGAAACTCGCTCTACCAAAACCACTCGTATTCCCAAGTCTCCAAACTAACTATGTCCATCTATCAATGTCCAAAAGGTCACGCCTCAACCGAACCAGATTATTGTTCGGAATGTGGTGTCAAAATTCAGGGTGTTCCAGAAATAGCATTAACCGTGAATACGCTCTCGGAAACTGTAGAAACGCCAAATTTCGCGTCTCTACAAGCTACTATCACCTGCCCTGATTGCACAGCACTACATGACCCCAATAGCGGCGACTTCTGCGAAATTTGCGGTTACAACTTCCTCAGTGGGGCACACGGCGAAGTGCCACCAGTGGCAACGGATGTGGCAACG
>CAZZYE010000115.1:0-12954 GCA_964658145.1 uncultured Stigonema sp. | reverse complement strand
AATGAGCGAACGTACAGTTATTAGTACATCTGTTCGCGTTGAAAGGGCTGGCAGTGCCCACCCTACGTATATTTCAAAAATCCAATATGATTCCTATATGTTCTGGGAATTTAATTCTTGGAGAGACTTTTGCAAGATGATTGATAGTTTATAATGTATGTACAGGTTTCTGTACATACAGTAATGTTTTCCTACAAAATTACATCCCCAACGGATGCGAGAAATGACTTTTTTAAGTTGTTAGAACTGGTAGTAGAAAATCATCAAGTGTATATCGTCAACCGTCGTGATGGTGAAAATGTAGCCTTGATTGCTGAGTCAGATTTGGTGAGTTTGCTGGAGACGGTTTATCTTTTGCGATCGCAGAAGAATGCCCGTCGGTTATTGGATGCAATAGAGGAGTCGAAAACAGGAAAGATCCAATCTCAAACTATGGCAGAACTTCAGCAGGAGTTGGGGATTGAGCAAAAAGAAGAAAAAGAAAGCTGAACCGGATGAAATTAAGCCAGTTGTTGTTAATCGAAGTCCTGGTTTTAGTTCTAAATTCAAAGAAGATTTAGCTTGGTGGTTCAAGCAAGATTTTCAGAAAGCATCGAGAATTTTGGATTTGGTTACGGCTGTAATGCAAGACCCGTTTGAGGGTATTGGTAAACCTGAAGCCTTGAAATATATGGATGCAGATATTTGGTCGCGGCGAATTGATTTAGAGCATCGGCTTGTCTATCGGGTGCAAAACACTCAGATTGATTTTCTAGCTTGTCGGTATCACTACGAATAATTTTCTGACGAATGATCAGCGCTTTCAGAGTGTCCCCAATACGGTTCGGATAAGATGATTTCCTAATTTAAACCCTAGAGACGTTGCAGTGCAACGTCTCTACACGCATAGATTTTTCACCAATTACCTTAACCGAACGGTATTGAGAGTGTCCCTAGTCTATTAGACATCTCCGAAAATTAATTATGCGTTACCTGAAACCCTTGGTAGAGCGATTAATCGCGTCTCTACGTCTTTTCCGGAGATGTCTATTGGTAATTTTGCTGTCTCAAATTATCTCTCCCTAGCTACCATAAAACAAGGGATCTTTCCCCCCCATAGTCCAATACAGAGATCCCCCCTTAAAAAAAGGGGGGAAAAAAAGCCCCCCTTTTTAAGGGGAGCCAGCGCTCTCCGGAGGGTTTCCCGACAGAGGCGACTGGCGTGGGTTGGGGGGATCAAGCGTTATCTAAACCGTATTGCCCCATAGTCTTCACCTGCAACCTAAGAAGCAAACTATGAAAGGAACAACGCGCCGCAATTTCATAATTACTAGTGTTGCCGTTACTGGCGGCATAGTGGGAGGTACAGCCTTGCAACAGGATGCTAGCAACACTGCTACACCACCAGCAACCATGCCAGAAAGACTCCTAGGACGTACAGGTGTAAAAGTCCCCATCTTCGGGTTAGGTGGAGCTGGTCAAACACCGCTATCCTGGGAAGGAAAAGAAAAAGATGCTGCAGCAATTATCGAAAAAGCACTTGAACTTGGCATCCGTTACTTTGATACCGCCGCCGATTATGGACCAAGTGAAGATTATTTAGGCAAAGTCCTACCATCCCATCGTTCAAAGCTATTTCTTGCAAGTAAGACAGATAAACGAGATCGAGATGGTGCGTGGCGAGAATTGGAGAGAAGTCTCAAACGTCTAAATACAGACCATCTTGACTTGTGGCAATTACATCACGTATCTTCACGCCAAGATCTCGATACTATCTTTAGTTCATCTGGCGCAATTCACGCGCTAGAAGAGGCGATGCAGCAGAAACTCGTGCGGTTTGTTGGTATCACGGGACACCACGACCCACAGGTGATTGCTGAAGGGTTGCGTCGCTATTCCTTTCACACAACCCTGATCCCTGTAAACGCTGCTGATAAACATCACCCGCATCCATTCCTCCCCGTAGTTCTACCAGTAGCGCAGCAAAAAAATACAGCTGTGATTGCCATGAAAGTACCAGCTTACGGTCGGCTGTTCAAACCTGGTGGGTTGGAAGGTATGCACCAAGCTTTGGGATACAGCTTATCCCAGCCAGGTGTTAATTGTTGCATAATTGCGGCTGAAACCCCAGCACAATTAGAAAATAATGTCAAAATAGCACGTGCTTTTCAGCCCCTTACTCATCAGGAACTAGCCGCCATTGAGCAACGTACTGCTGGTATTTGGGAAGATAGCACATTCTTCCGCGCTTGGACTTAGCTATTTCGTCGTCAGCCCGACACCATAGCGAGTCTTCTCTTCGACAGGTGAATGTCGTCATCTAATCAACCGCCCTAACTTTTATGGTTGATTAGAACCAGAATTTTCAAATGCTTCTACTTTCTCGTACAAACTGGCAACGGTTGGGAGCATCCCACTATGTCAGAAATACCAGGCGATTAGAAATCGCGCGCCAGTCGCCTCTGTCGGGAAACCCTCCTGCAGCGCTGGCTTGGCTATACAAACTAAACCCGCAAGGCAAGGGTTTCAAGCAGTCCGCTTACTGCGAAGCAGAAGCCGAAGGCTAGGCGGACTTTGTTTGTTTAGCCCCAGACATAAGAGTCTGAGGGCGATTCGCCTTCAGGGGATGCTCCCCAACGGTTTCCGTCGCCAAGAGTTGTTCTTTAAGTTTAAGGTAATCGGACTCACTTTTACTACAAGCCGCCCAAAATCGCAATACTTTTGATGGTTCTAAATGTATCATTAAAACTTGCATGACTTCAGTTAAAATCTGCTGTTCGTTAAGGACTTTAATTGTCATCTTCTATCTCCAAAATAAAATCGGTTGGGTTCATGACTTTAAATTTAATAGAGTAAGTAGGTAAGCACTAATAAACCTAACTATGTAAAAAAATATAAAACACTCGAAACGCTTGCGATTGCTTCACTTCGCTTCGGACATAGTTATAAATTTTCCCGCCTACCTACTTAATACCCACTGCAAAAAGCCAACCGAGAAAGAAAATGAAGATATTTTCTGTTGAAAATGAGTCATTTTATTTTGCATTTTGCTGTATGAGAACAGTTTATTAACCAATTTAAAAACTTGCCAAAATGGCAACCATGCTCTACATTACTCAGCTAAGTTATAGAAGGTAAACGACTTCAAGGGTTTTGTTATCAGGGGTGATCACAATACTAAATCAATGAATGCGATCCACTTTCAGACAACTTATTTTCAGGTAAATAGTAAAGTAAATATACAAACTATTTATCTGAATGAATATAAATAATACAGTTTGCGTTTGCCGCGTCAGGAATATCAAGTGATTACAGGCGTTGTCGTTGACCTACACGTTAGCCCCCTAAATAACGGGCATCGTCTGTACACATCCTGATCTCTTCAGCGGCAAATGTCAGAGTGGGAGCGGTAAAAGCGACTGGTATGCTTGCTCCCACTCTTTCTTTTTTGCAGTTCTTTTCAAACAATTCAAAAACATGCCAAAATGGCAACCAGACTCTGATTAACTCAGCTAAATTGTATATGTAAGCGAATTCAAGGGTGTTGGTTATCAGGGTTATACCAAATTACATAAGATGCTTTGTGTCAAGTGATTTGGTAATTCTAAAAAACCGGGTTTCTTTTATTTTGGTCTAACCAGATACAAAAACCCGGTTTCTCAACCTTTGACTTCTCATACTGAATCGGTGTTCTAGAACTGATATCTGGAGTAGTTGTTGTATGAGTGCAAATAAATATTAGTAATAAAGTTTGTCATTTGCCCCTCTAGGAATATCAAGTGTGTCCTGACGTTGTCGATTACCTACACGTTAGCCCCCTAAATAACGGACAGCGTTTGGATATATTCCTGATCTCTTCAACGGCAAATGTCAGAGTGGGAGCGGTAAAAGCGACTGGTATGCTTGCTCCCACTCTTTATTTATAGACACGTTTGCTTGTCAATTATAGTACAATACGGTTCAGTTAGGCCTATGTAGAGACGCGAAATTTCGCGTCTCTACACAACCTAAAATTCCTACCGATCAGCCTTAACTGAACCGTATTGAATTATAGTACAGTACTGATATAAATTTTTTCATTATTTAAAGTTCTCCAAAATGGGGTAGCCATTAATTTCGGATAGCTTGGACAAATTCCAAAACAGCATCGTACTGGTCAGGATGAGCGATATAACGCAACAACAAAGCTGGGTCTAAATTGGGGAAGAAACCACTACGGTTGATTTCTTCATACTCGCCTGCTGTGTTTAAACGAAATATTTTTATAGTGTCAGATTTCCAAAACCAGACTTCAGGTATTCTCTTGGGTTTGTATAGCTCTTTTCTGTTAATAGTCCCACTGGTGATGATGACTTCAATAACAATGTCAGGATCTTCTCTTTCTGTGCCAATATTGTAAGACTCGTCGGGTGTACCAGAAGCATACCCTGGTTCTTCAAGGGTGAAACCACCGCGTCTGTAAAACCGTATGCCCAACTCTTTCATGTAAGCTTCTAGCAACAAGCCAAAAGTACTCTTGACTTTCTCATGTTTATCTCCAATAGGTGACATAATTTCTAACATTCCTGACAAATAAGACAGTCGGACATTGCGGTTGTCCTTAAGCAGTGCCTCAATACCTTTGAATTCCTCCCAAGAAACATCACGCACAGTAACCAGTTTTTCTTCTGTGGATTGGTTTATAAGTGGGATGCTCATATCAATACTTCCTTAATTTACAAAAAATCTGTATCCCGCAAAAACTCAAAAATCGCTGCATTTACCGCATCACAAGCACCAGATGAAGCATCATGACAGCAATTGGGTAGAATCTGTAACTGAGCATTAGGAATGAGTTGGCGCAATTTCTCTCCATCGCTAGCAGGAAACCAACTATCTTGTTCGCCCCATAAAATCAGTGTGGGACATTTGATAGCATGAAGATTATTTTGAATTTTACTGAGTATATTCGGTTTATTCACTTGCAAATGCTCAATTTCCTGCGCTGCTAGTCGTAACTCTTCGGCGACTTTCGTGAGAGTACCAGGAAACTCAATAAATGGGTAAGTTATCCAATAAACATCTTCCTGAGTTAGTATTGATGGATCAAACAGTACCCCACGCCTTTCTACTGCCATAATTTCTCTTACCAATGGTGCTAGTAGGTGTGCTAGACGCAAAGAGTCAATTATTTGCACGATTTCCAGTGGCATTTGGGAAAGCAACTGCATTCCCCAATGGGGCAGACGTTGAGGGAAAATAGGTACATTGAGTACTACTAACCGCGCGATCATCTGGGGACTTTCTTGAGCAAGGGCAAGGGCAATTAATGCTCCTAAAGATTCTGCCACGACCACAGCGGGTTCATCACATAATGCTCGAATAATTCGCTCTGACTCAATTATTTGATGACCGCTTTGTTCTCGACGCGATAACGGTTTTTCCGAAAAACCGTAACCTTTGGCATCAAAACAAATGACTCGAAAATGTTTAGATAGTGGTTGGATGCTGTGACGCCAATTGTAGCTCCAGCTACCAACACCATGAAATAAAAACAAGGGTTTACCTGTACCTTTCTCCCCATAGGCAATTTGTACAGGATAGCCATTAGCATCAGTAATTATTAAACTTTGCTGTCCTTGAGGAAAATTAGCTTGCCACCAATGTTTCATTTTAACTGCCAGTTAGGGCTCCTACTAGCAGTCTAATTACTATCACACCAAGTGCCACCAATCCAATGGCAAAAAGCAACAATCCAGCCAAAAGGGTCAATATAAACCACTTATCTGCGCTTTTCCTGCGGCTGGGAAACCTGAGGTGATCTTCTAGTAGCCTCATATTATACTCGTTAGCTGTCCAAGCAAAATCAAATGCGTCTCCCAATAGTGGTATTGATCCCACTAAGCCATCCACAATGACATTAAAAACCATTCTGCCTAACGTAGGTGCTGGTGTACCTAACCGTGCAGCTTCTAGGACAATGTAGGAAGAAAGCAGAACACCCAAAAAATCACCAGCAACAGGTATGAGTCCCACAATTGGATCTAAACCAATATGAAACCTTATGACTGGAATAGTAATGGCTTTATCCAGCAGTCGGCTAAGCTGACGCAGCCGCCTTAAAGTAGGTGCTTTGGCGTCGGGGGTAATGGTAGAAAACTGAAGACGAGGCTGAGACATTGGTGCGAGCGCGTTTTTATTTATTGAATCGCTAAATATTCTACTCCTATGTTAAGATTTTTTAAATGTTTTATTGTGCAGATGTAACAATATTTACTAATTTATTGTTTCGGCAAATTTTTAGGATAAAAAATAAGATCGGTATCTATGAGTCAAGAATTAACACAACAGTGGTTAGGGGAAATTAAGGCACTCAAACAGCAGGTAGCTGAACTACAAGCAGAACGGGATGCAGGGTGGAATAGTGCTGAAAAATGGCAGAAACTCTACAATACCGAAGCAGAACAACGCCGTACAGATGCGAAGATGTCTAAAGATGCGATCGCGTCTTTGAAGGTAGAAATACAAAAACTCAGCTTTATTGAGTCACCACAACTCAATGACACCACACCAACAGTTATTCACCCAGAAATCGAACTCCTAAAATCTGTAGAGGAATTAAAAGCCAAACTAATTGTCGTCATGAAAGAACGCGATCGCCTGCTATCGCTGTTGAAAACAGAGCAAGACAACCACGCCCAAACTCGCAAAAGTCTCACCAGCGCTTTGGGTGATGCTATTGATAGATTGGCGCGGGAAAGAGAAAAATTATGAATTATGAATTATGAAACGAGCCGAATGTTTTTTTCATAATTCATAATTCAGCATTCATCATTCACTCAGTCCCATCACCTCGGCTACTGCTAAAAGTTCTGGGTCGATACCTTGTTTTATTTGACTTTGACTGTATTTAATGGCTGTATCTGGATCTTTGAGACCATTGCCAGTGAGGACACAAACCACCGTCGCACCTGTGGGAATTTGATCTTTTACCTGTAACATGCCTGCTACGGAAGCAGCGCTGGCTGGTTCACAAAAAATGCCTTCTTCTGATGCTAAAAGTCGATAAGCATCGAGAATTTCGGCATCGGTGACGGCATGGAAGCTTCCCATACTTGCTGATTGGACAGCGAGCGCTTTTTGCCAACCTGCAGGGTTGCCAATGCGAATTGCTGTGGCTACTGTTTCTGGATGTGCTACAGGCTGACCTGTTACTAAGGGAGCTGCACCTGCTGCTTGGAATCCCATCATTTTGGGTAGGCGATCGCACTTTCCCGCTTGATGATATTGACAAAATCCCATCCAATATGCTGAGATATTCCCGGCGTTGCCTACTGGAATACACAACCAGTCAGGAGCATTGCCCAGAACATCGACAAGTTCAAACGCTGCTGTTTTCTGTCCTTCCAGACGGTAGGGATTGACGGAATTTACCAAAGTTACCGGATAGCTTAAAGCCATTTCGCGCACAATTTCCAGCGCTCGGTCAAAATTACCTTTAATTGCCAGTACCTCTGCTCCATACAACAAGCCCTGTGCTAACTTGCCCAGCGCTACATAGCCTTCCGGAATCAGGACAAAGGCACGCATACCCCCGCGCTTAGCATAAGCTGCTGCTGATGCTGAGGTATTACCTGTGCTGGCACAAATGACTGCTTTTGCTCCTGCTTCCTTTGCCTTGGAAATTGCCATTGTCATTCCTCGGTCTTTGAAGCTACCGGTGGGGTTAAGACCGTCGTATTTAACAAAAACACGCACTTGTCTGCCAATCCGCTCTGTAATCGAGGGAACTGGGATCAGGGGTGTGTTACCCTCTTGTAGAGTGACGACTGGTGTTTTTTCGTTAACAGGCAAGTATTCGCGGTAGGCTTCTATGAGTCCTGGCCAAGGTTGGCAATAAGATTTAGCTACAGACAGGCTTAAATTCACGGTATTTAAAAGCTTTAATTTTATTTTGTGTAGTATGATACTAATGTTTTCTTTGAAACACAACCTTCACGCTTGCAGTGGTGTACTACAAATCTTAGATAAATTACAGCCACCAATGAAAAATATACAATATTTTAATCAATCTTAAATTAAGATTATTATAAGATTTCTAGTTGTGTGAGTTGAGTTCTGGATAGCGATGTCTACATCTACTCTTTCTAACCACGATTCCCAAAGTCCTTGGACGAGCCAGTTAACTAAATCTTGTTATCAGGTGGCGCAGCAAGTCAAGTTCATGAACCTGCAAGCAGAGGTTGAATGTCTCTTACAGCAGTTACAAAACTTGAAAAGACAACGGCTAGCTGCCACTGTTAAGGAAGATTAAGCGGTAATCAATTTGGAATTATTGCCCTGAACGAAAGCCCGACGACTGGAAGTCGCGGCTAGACAAACAAAGTCCGCCTGCGCGGACTAATCTGAAAATAGGCAGGACTTACGCAAAAATTGCCAACAAGCTTAATTTATCGAACCGCCCTTCGGGTTCACCAGTCGCCTACGGCGGGAAACCCGCCTGCAGCGCTGGTTCACCAAGACGCCAAGAGCGCTAAGAATGCGTAGAGTGTGCGTAAGTCCTAATAGGGTTTCAAATTTAATTGGAGCGAGAGTCGTAAAAGAGCGTTAGCGGGAAATTTATTTCACGGCTTTTAGATCAGCTACTGTCCCGGGGAACTTCCGTTCTCTAAATGATTGGGATTAAGTTGATCTAACAGGGTTTGAATGTGGGCAAGGGTGTTTTTTGTAGTTTCCTGACCATTCAACCAGGAATTTGCACGTTCTTGCCCTTGCTGAACAGCTAAAATCAAGGCTCCCCAAGCTTGTACTTCTGGTCGATTTGGGTTTACTCGCAATGCGGCTTTTACGCGACTCCACAACCGTCCTTTATCCGCTTTCAGTAGGGTGACAATTTCTTGAACATTCTGCGGCGACGCTTCAAACACCTGTAAAGCTTTTTGCCAACGACCATCAATCAAATCAGCCAGTACTTGTTGACTAGGACTTGCCCAATTTGTATCGGCTTGGATTTTAGTAAGTTGGGAGTGCAAGCGAATCACATCAATTTGCGCTTGCGCCGTTGCTGGAAGAGGCTGTTTTCGCTGTTTTTTAATAGATTGTAACCACTCAAACGCTGGTGTCCACAGTCCACTGCGGGCAATTAACAGGGCATCTTGGTAAGCTGAATCCTGAATCGCAGCTGGTGTCAGAGAAATCTCCTCTAACTGGATAGGGTTGAGGATAAAATTGACTCTTTTGACTTGATAAACACGTAGCTGGGGTTCTAAACCTAATGTCTGATCGACAACTAACTCTTTTGCACCATTAGTGACCTGTTGCCATTGAGGTAGTTGTCCACTAGGACTTGTCCAAGGCAACATGATTTGTAGGTAAGTGTTTTCGGGATTGTAGTGAACGATGTGACCGTAGGCGATCGCCTGAGTTCCTGAAGATCGCTGACCCCGCAAATAAAACCAAACACCTGGTGATGATGTAGCGTCTGTAAAACGTCCCACTTCCCGAATCGGCAAGGTAATGCTAGAACCTTGATTATCATCTGTAGCATTAACCAGGGGGGCGACGACAAAGGATTCTTCTGGTCCAGTTACAGGTAGTTGAGTCGCCAGACGGTAGGATTTTTCCGGCACAGATTCCAACTTCGAGTCATCTGAACTCTGATACACTCTGAGTTCAACAATGGATTTACAATCTAACTGACAGTTAGCACGCTGCTGAAAAACGGGCAATAAAAAAGATTTTGCCGTATCTTCATCCAAAGGCAGGATTTCTCCAGCTATCTGTCCTTGGTTACTCAAAGAAGCTTGAATTTGTTTGAGGGTTTGCTCACCTTCTGTGTTCTTAAGAGAGATTTTCGCCCATTCTGGTAAAAATTTATTCAGCCAGCCTACTTTCTCTGGATTAAATATGAATAGGATGCTGATCCAGGCAAAAGTCATAGTTAAACCAGCGCTGCTTAATAAAACTGCGATCGCTACTGTTGACGCCAGCCCACTTCTTTGTGGGACACTCGAATAGATCAGCCGCTTTTTCTTGGGTTTTTTAGAGACGCGCTTGTTCTTACCGGAATATGATTTTGGCGCTGGGTTTGACGAGCGATTTCCCATAGTGCTTTTTAGGACATCTAAATAGATGTTCGCCTAGAGTATTTTCTTTTATACTCGCGTTCCTAAGATGTTGCCTACAAGCTTTACAGGGAAGTAGGGGCTAGGAAGTAGAAATTAGGGGAATTCACTAATCCCTACTTACCACTTTCTTCATAATTCAGTAAATTCACTTATGCAATAAAAAAAGGTTATACAGTACGCTGCGTTAACCTTGAAGATCCCCCCTAACCCCCCTTGAAAAGGGGGGAATATAGCCATTGGTGTCAACTTAGGGACTTCCAATTAAAAAAATCTCCAATTTTGTAGGGTGCGTTAGACGGAACGTCGTAACGCACCATAACAGCCTAAGACGGTGCGTTACGCTGTCGCTAAAGCACCCTACTACTACTACGGAATGGATAATTTATTTTTTGGTATTCCCTTAAGCCCCGACGAATAGAATTCGCGGCTACACAAACAAAGTCCGCCTAGCCTTCGGCAACGTCTTCTCCTTACGGAGACGCTAACGCGAACGACGAACGCGGACTAATGAAAATTAATGGTTTTGAAACCCTCTTAGGCGGGTTTTGTCTGTGTAGCTGCGGTAAAAACCGCCCATTTGAGGTTAAGTTGACACTGAAGTTCTCTTAGGGTTACCTTGGCTTTTGACTCGATGGCTGGTGGTTAACTTTCCAGCAATGTTGCTAACACTATCGCAGTCATCTATGAAACGTTGAATAGCAAACGATACTTTACACTGTAGCCTTTTTAAGGAGGGCTAAGTTCTTTAAACCTTATTGGAAGATGATGCCGTACTCGATGGCGATCGCACCCTACAACTACCCTGACTTTTCACGTCCTGTGGAAAAACCAACGCAGAACCTAACCCCCCAGCCCCCTTCCCTAAAAGGTTCGGGTGAGAATTCAAAGCCTCTCTCCTTGCAGGAGAGAGGAATGGAAGCGAGGTTTTCCAGATAAGAGTGAAAAGTAAGTACAACTACCGGATAATTTATTTTTTCCAAGAAATGATTTACATTTGATAATTTGTCTGCTATCATTTATATTGAGATGCAGAGCAATTTACCCAAAAAAAAATTTAGATCGCTTCGCTAACTGAGGGTAAATAAAAGAAGGGTAAAGGGTAAAAGCGCAAAAGGGTCAAGGGCTATTAAGTCCTCTGCGCGGCATCGCACACTACCCGAAAACCGATGAGGGAGCCGTCGTTGTCCGGGGAGATACGGGAGCGGTTAGCAGAACGGCAGTCCTCAGGAATGTTGACCCAAGAACCACCGCGCAGCAGGCGGCGATTATCATTATCACTAAGAAGCCAAGCAATGCCATCTATGGGCGCTCTTCCATAATTATCATGCCAAACATCTGCACACCATTCCCAAAGGTTCCCATGCATGTCGTACAATCCAAAGGCATTTGGAAGGAAAGTTCCTACTGCCGTAGTTTTGTTTCGATTCCTTCCTTTGCGTTCGTGAGCAAAGGTTGAACTGGCAACATAATTGGCTAACTTATCTGTAATCGTCTCTCCAAAATGAAAGGGTGTAGTAGTGCCAGCGCGACAGGCATATTCCCACTCCGCTTCGCTCGGAAGTCGATAATCTTTTCCTGTCACTTTGGATAGTCTAGCACAAAATTCTACTGCGTCAAACCAACAGATGTTTTCTACAGGAAGGCGATCTCCTTTGAAACGAGAGGGGTCAGATTTAAGGTCACGGTCAACTCTAGGTAAGGCAGCAACTGCTCGCCATTGGGCCTGAGTCACCAGATATTTTCCCAGAAAGAAGGGTTGTATAGTGACTTCATGCTGTGGATGTTCAGGATCATATCCTTCCCCTTCTGGTGAACCCATCATAAATTTGCCGCCAGGGATAGCGACCATTTCTAGGGTGATACCATTGCCTAAGTCTTCGGTCAAGTATATCGCTTGTTGAGTTTCTCGTTTGATAATTTCGCCGCTACGGTTGACGGTAACGACCTCAAACTCAAAAGTTAGCGGATGACCTTCATTATGTGCTGGCGGAATTTCAAACCTGACCGTCCCAACTTTAATTTGCGCCCCAGGCTGACCCAACTGGTTAAACTCGGTTGCGGCTGCTTCTGCTTCTCCTCTTGCTTTTGCATCCCAACCACGAGCTAAAACTAATAAGGGTTCAAAACCTGAGTTCATGAGTGGGTCAATATCAGCATAGCTCTCTATTAACGAAGTTAACTTCACCCACTCCGCAGGATTTTTTTGTGCTAGTGCTGTTTTGAGTGCCTCGGCAATGTCATCAACTGCTTGTCCGGGTTTGATGTAAGCTAATGCTGTCCAGTGGGGGGCTGCACCTAAATCCTGGTCAGCACGATAATTGGTTTTTAATTGCTGGCGAATATAAGCGACCATAAAATCAGACAAGTCAACCAATTGCTTCTCACCAAAGCGGTTTTTCAGATCAACAAGTAACTCGTTGCGTACTTCTCCTTCAAGTTCGTAGAGATGGTAACCTACAGGGTCACACAGAGAAAGCAAAATATCAGCAACGGCTATCCAGGGAGTGCGAGGTAGGAAATTCTCGCGCAGGCAGTACAAAAGTTCTGGTGTGAGTGCTAAAGGGAAGGCAGCATGACAGGCTAAATTAAGGTGTGCTTCACCAAAGCGTTTCGCAAAGGCTTTAAGACGTGGGTGTCTAAATTTCTCGCTAATTTCGCTGTAAGTGAGAGAGGTCATAAGTACGTATGCTCACATCTTGCACCTTCGATAGGGAGGGCTGGTGGGCAGTGCCCACCCTACGTAATTATAAGCTTTTTAGGCTTTGATTTTCGCGCAACTCGCTAATTTCGCTGTAAGTGAGAGCGGTCATAAGTCAGGGCTATTTCATTCTGCACTTGAGCCTTGAACTTCAGTCCAAGGCTCAGAGAT
>CAZZYE010000114.1:0-13004 GCA_964658145.1 uncultured Stigonema sp. | reverse complement strand
TTAGCGGGATTTTACTTACATCTAATACAGGTTTTGTTAAGCGTTTTGCCCATCTTCCGAGAAAATCAGGAATGTCATGCGTTCAATTCACAATCGCTGTATTCTACGGAAAAGCAGCATTTTTACTGTTACATTTTATAGCTTTTCTAAAATACATTTTTACCAACAGGGACGCATTTAAAGAAGGAAGGAAACTTCTTGCAAGCTAGATTCCGTAGCTCGAAAACTTTTGTAGTCAGACGACTGCTGGGGTTTGCAATCACGACTCGTGATTGCAACAAGGTTACTTGAAAAGCAAATTTGCTCTCGGGATTCTAGGGAATTCTGTTCCCTAGCTTGAATCAAAAACTGGCAAGGCTTCTGGAAAACTTTTCGCTTTTGTTGTGTAAATACTGTCATTTGCGTTTTAGCGTCACCCACATATTCTTCAAAGATTAAAGATGCAATACGAATCACTTGAGCCAGACTTTATCCGCCTAAACATTACAGATCCGCAAGGTGTTTCAGGAGACTATTTTGAACAAATTTCTCCGAGTTGTGTGATGACTGGAATGAAAATCCGCAAAGGCGACATCATTAATGCGTTGACACCAATTTTCCAGCCCCTTGAGACAGATGGCTCAATCAGCTCCGAACTTTACATTGGTAAGCAGCAGGGAGGCGATGGGGGCAGTGGAGATATTTTCCTACAATTCGGGTATGTGCTGGTTGGTCTACGCTTTCAGACTGTGAACTACTACGGACATGGAGCTATCAATGCCCTTAGCCTGATTTGGCGCAGGTGGTTGAATGGGCAAGTTACTAATGAAGAACTAATCAGCGAGCCATTAATACCCCAGTTGCCATCTTACGTTAAGACATTTGGCTCTGCTGAAAGGGTAGAAGTGTACGTGCCCGATAAGTACATAGTAATAGGTATTTGTGGAAGGGCCTCCAGCTATGTAAACACTCTGTCACTTATAGCTGGCAAAGCTGCTTTTGGCACATCTACAATGGTGCGATTACAAGATATCAAAGCGTCAGATCTTGTCCGAGTAAACCTCGAAGACTTGGAGCAACAACGAATTCAGGAGCAAAAGCTTGCAGATGAGGCGGCACAACGCTATCGCCAACGTGCCGAGCAAGAGCAGCAACAAGAGCAGGCTGACCGAGATGCAAGCAACTATCAGTTAGTTTGTGAGTTCTCAGGGGGAAGGGTAAGCACTACAGGCAGTTTGTCAGTCGCAACATTTGGTACTGACTACGAAGCTTTCGATGGTAAGCTCCGCTTGTTGGATGCAACCCGCAGTTATATCCGAGTTAATTTTGATTTAGAAAAACCAGCAACTTTTGCAGTACTGCGCCTAAACCATCTTTCTTCCGGAACGGGCGGAAAGAAAGGGTATTCACCCGTGAACATCGAAGTTAACGGCGAGGATGTAGCTGTTAACCATGACCCCCGAAGCGATAACTATACCCTTGATCGCTTTGAAATTACTTCCTATGTTCGTGTTGGCAGCAACCAACTAACCATCACCCTCGGTGATGCCACAACGCACTACTGGATTAAATGGCTCAAATTATTAATAAACTTACCCCATATGGTGATAAGCTAGAACGTCACAATCGTTTAAATAGTGAGTTAATCCTGTCGGAGATGACACCGGGGGAAAAGAATTTTGCCTTGCGAGTCGAGCATTTGTTGAATAAAATTGAGGCTCCCGAGTACCGACGAGTTTGTATTGAGACGTTGATGGAATTGGCGGCGATCGCATCAAATAACCCCAACTTGCAAATCGAAGCATATATAGTGTTGGATGTGTTAATCGGTCACGCTGTGCGATTAGCGTGGTTGGAAGGTAATCCGGCTCGTGGCGATCGCTATGATGAGGATAAAGCAAGTGCGTGGCGATCGTTTTACAACACCTCTCCCAGAGAGTGCGCTAGCTATATTTTGAAGGCGTTCAGGTTCTTGACAGAATTTCAGCAAGGTAGCGCAGTTGAATTAGCACAGGCGTAGGTAGGGTGCGTTAACGAAGTGTAACGCACCTTCTCCCTCTTTTTCCAATGCCGGGAAGCAACGATAGGGCATCGCATTCCCGTATAACCCAGGCGATTAGTGCAGCGCGGAATTATCAAACGACTATTTGATTGCACCATCGTCTTGCAATTTCCTTTCCACTGTTTGTTTATACGGTATTGAGCCGAGATGTGCGCGAAAACGGAAATAGTGGCTGAAAAGGCTTGATTTTTCGTTGCCTATAACAGTGTTAAGTACACAAAGGTAGCAAGTTACCAAACTATAGCAGAATAACCGTTTTCAGCCTTAACTTCCGAATATGCAGCTATCTCGGCTCAATGTCTACTGGGTATTAGCCTAATTTGTACCAAGTAAAACTGAAGTCAAAATCGCCGAAAGCCCTTCTATGCATACACTACAATTTTTGTCAAAGGGGAACTTCAGTTAAAAACTTTACCTAAACTAGCTTTCAATTCTTTGTCACCGTGCCCATAGTATTACGTCCCCCAGCTAAGGAAAGTTCCGGCTTTACTGAAGAAAGGGAAGAATAATTTACATGGTGGCTACTTGTGTAATTAGTTCATCTAACTCCCTGTCAATTGCATCTAATTTTTCACGAATAGATACCAACTCATGCAGTTTCTGTTCGACATTCTCCTGCCCTTTTTGCTTTTCTGACAAAATAGAATCTACCTGGTCTCGAATATTTTGAATTTCCTGACCAAATTCTTGATCAACAGCATCCTTAATCTTGCCTATTTGCTGGACGATAGCATTGCTGAGTTCGTCGGCTTTTTGGAAACTATCTGTACTAATTTGGTTGATAAATTTCTCAGTGACTGCTGCCTTAATTTTTTCATTAGTTGACTGAATTTTCCAAGCACCTTGGACAAGACCACTAACAACCATAACCGGAATCAGAATAAACGGATTGAAACCAACAAAGGCATGAGTTACAGCGAATAAAGCGAATTGTGCAATTAGACCTCTCGCCATTTCTTGAAAACCAAAAGCCGCTCCCAATGCACCAGCAGCAGCATTGCCCAACAAATAGCCTCCAGCACCAGCAAGAACACGCTCAAGTAAAGACACTTTTGCTTCTTGATATGTGATTGCATCTTGGGAAGCAGAAGTACCAGCAATTAAATCAACGCGTAAATCTTCTACGTTACTAACAAATGCTTCTGCTCTTTGCTCTAATTCAAGCATGAGGTTTTGTAATCGCTCAGTTAAAAATGGTTGTAGTTCTGAAGATTGCCATGTAGCAAATTCTGTCTCTATCCTTTGAGCAAGATAGTTTTTAACTTCTTCGACTACTTTTTCTATCTGTGAAGTCACCCATTCAAACTTCAAAAACTTAACTGGCTCTTTAATTTCATATTCTGTCATCCACTCTGTGATTTTTGTCTCAGCCAATTTCTGATATAATTGCTGTGATTTTTGATGTACAGATGGCTTGGTATCAGCAATAAAGTTAGATACACGGGTAATTATTTGCTGACGTTCCAATTCTAGTAATCTCAATGGTTCTTGAGCAGCTTCATATCGTTCTTCTAAAGTTTTTATATCAGTGCGTAGCAGTGTTTCTCGCTCAGGAATTATTCGTCTTGCTTCACGAATTGCACCTTTGACTTCTTTAGCTGGTTGGAGAATTTTGAGTCGTCCTTTTTGGTTAGTGAGAAATGTTGCTAACTCTACTTCCAGTTCAGGTACACCAGATTGATTCAATCGCTGTTGTTCATCTGATTTATCTGGTTCTAGACGACCTTCAAGCGCACCAAGAGCATCAATAAAAAATATACTTTCTTTACGACGCTTGGTACGAGGAGCTAGGTTGGAAAAAGCATGTTCTTTAATACTTTCTCTTTCTTTGGCTCTAATTTGGTTAATTCGATTGCAAATGAAGAATATATCTTCATGTCCCATGCTAATCAAATTATTATCTATGAAACTAAGTTCACTTTGGGAACAAAGAACTTCACAAGAGAGAACAAACAGAACAGCATCAACAGTGGATAAGTAATTCATTGTGACTTTCTGGCGAATTTCATGCTCATTCAGTCCAGGAGAGTCAATAATCTCCACACCATCTTTACAAATGTCTAAAGGCCAGAATAGCTCTAATTTTTCGTAAGGATTTTCTTTGATTTCGCCTACGTTATCTTTAATTACCACATACTCTTCGATTTTATCAATCGGAATTTCCTTGGCTGGCTTTACTCCATTATCTGTAGAGTTAGTGTAATGCAGTAAAGCACGTTTGGGATCTCCCCATTTGACCTCATTAATAATAGCGGTACAAGGCTTTGCATAGGCAGGCAAAACTTCAGCGCCTAGCATGGCATTAATAAAAGTGCTTTTACCGCGCTTGAATTCTCCTAAAACTAGTACTTTAAAGCTGTCTGCCTGAACACGAGTCTCCAATTTATGCAGTGTTTCTTCCCAACCTTTCATATCCAGGGAATCTAATACTTTTAGTTGACGCTGAATGAGGGCAACTAAAATTAACCGCCGTTGTTGGAATAACTCGAACTGTGCATGGGGTGTAGTCATATTAACCTCCAAAAAATTTCAGAATTTAAAACAGATGGAAACAGGAATTAATGGTTGGACGTTTCTACTGCTGCGAGGATTTCTTGTTTCAAAGCAGAGGCTTTTTCAAGCATTGGTTGCCAAGGTTGTTCATCTGAGTCTGGATGACTTACTTCAATCGCAGCCGTTTTGGCAGATTGCCAGGTAACTTGTTGGCGTTGGATATCTTCTGCTATTTGCAGGTATATCTGGCGTAGTCGCTCAAAGATATGATCGCAGTATTCATTAAATGCCTTGTCTACAGAAAGTTCCAATTTCTTCTGCACTTGTTGTCGCTGTTCCTCTAATTTGTCACTGAGGAATTGTTCGCTTAGAATAGCCGCACCCAGACTGAGAGCGATCGCCATCACCGCTGCCCCTCCTGTAAGATAGCTACCAATTACGGCAACACCACCGCCAAGTCTTGTTAACCAGCGGTAACGCTGAATGGGAGACATTTCCAACTGTGGCAAGTTAGGCTTTATCTCTAGATTTTCCTGTTTTTGACTTGGTTGCTGAGTCATTTGAGTAGAAAATGTGCGAGATACTTCTGCTGTTAGCCAGTCAAAATCATCAGCAATTTCCTGAAGCAGGAATTCTTCGGATTTCTGTCCCAAAGAAAATAACTCCCGCCGCAGCCGCAAAGGTAACTCACGTTCCCACCAAGTTTTGGGATTATCTGTCTGACTCAATTCTTGGTTCAGTACTTCTATGAGTGTGCTTTTGCTACTGAAAAGATTTTCCTTTAATGTTTGTCCGTGCTGAATACGTCGCTGATCCAGTTCTAAGCGAATTTGTTCCCATTGAAGTTCAGCAGTTCGCATTGCTGCTTTTGCCTTTTTTAGTGCCTGTTCGTATTCAGCAGCGCTCATTTTTGCAGATGCGATCGCCACAGAACCTATATCAATCAACTGAGTCAATATATCAATGAGTTGTTTTGCTACCTGCTGACTGCGCCATACTTCGTGATTACCTCCTGCTACCATAGCAGTAATTTGCGATCGCACTGCCTCTATTGCTTCGGTTTCGTTCGTATTTTCATCAACTGGATAAGATGGCAAAACTGGTATATCTGCCGAAATTTGGGCTATCCTTTCTCTAGTGACAGCTATTACTTCTTCTCGTTGTTCGTGTTGAATGGTATCTAACTTAGATATAATGACTATAATCCGGGGAATGTGCTTACCAATCACTTCTTGTTCAAGAAAGGCAGCTTCCGTCATACTGAAGGGTAGCGTGGCACTAACTAGTAGTACTGTGGCATCGCACTGACTAAGTAAATCAAAGACAATAGCCGCACGAGTAGTATTGAGTTCTCCAATTCCTGGCGTATCAATTAATTCAGCATCCAGTGCTTCTAGCCAAGGATGAACTAGGGTGATCTGGACTTTAGCCAATACTTTCTGATCTTTACCCTCTGAGTCAGTTACTACCAAGTCGTTCCAAGAAGCATCTATTGCCCGACTTACTTCTGGGCGACTGTCAGAACTAACTACCATGCTATCTTCTGTGCCAGGGGTAATAGTAGTTAGAGTTGCTGTAGTTGGCAATGCTCCTGTTGGTAGCAGTTCCCGTTCCAACAATCGGTTGAGCAAAGTACTTTTACCACGACTAAACTCGCCAACAACAGCCAGTCGAAAACCAGGAAAACGCAAGCGTTCTGTGATGGTTTGCAATTGGGAAACTATCTGTGAAATAGAACAAGATTCTGCTAGTAGCGAACTTTGGTGCAGCCAAGAGTCAAGATACTGACTGAGATCCATAGGATGTTGATCAATCGTCATATAAAATTCTCCTATTATTAAACAATCACTTTCTGAGTGGGAAAATCGACAACTACTAATCGGTTGCCAAAAACACTTTACGTTTTGAGAAAATCCTCGACATCTTTACTTACCTTCAATTGCTGCTAACCTTTGTTGCTTTGCTGATAAAGATTTCCGTCGTCTGTCTATTTCTTGAATATCTGTTTTGATAGTTGTCTGCAAGTTAGTCAAACGCTGCAATTCTGTTTTTTGCTCTTGCAATATCTCCTCAACAGTTGGCTTGTATTGAGCCATGTATTGGTTAATATGCTGTTTGAGGAAATTACTGATGCTGTGTGCGTAGGTTTGTATTTCATCTTGAGTTTTGCTCTTCACATTGTTAAAGTGAGAATCCAGTGAAGGGCGCAGTTTGTCCCACAATTGCTGCTTGCGTTTCTCTAAGGAAGCACCCATAATCCCACGGGATACAATTAGACCGACTAAACCACCTATGACTGTACCCACAACTGGTAAGATAGCAGTGCCGAGTGCAATTCCAGCAGCTATCCCACCAGCCGCAAGATAATTATCTTTGGCGTCCATCTGTTCCTGAAGTGATTGCATAGAAGTAAATACATCAGATGTGTTGAGTTGCACACCATCATGCATAGTGTTCTGAATCTCAAACCCTCCTCCGAGTGTCTGTAGCCGACTATACACCTCAACAAATTTGCTATCAAACTCACGACTGACTGCTATTGCTGCTTGTGAGATACTCTTAATTTTGTTTTGCAGTTCCTGTTGTAGTTCATCCTGATCTGTTTTAAGGATTGATTCCGCCTCATTTTTGACAACATTCTCTAGCGCCTGTAAATCTTCAGGATTGAAGATGGCGTTGTATATTTTTGATATAGTTTTGTCTCGATATTTTTCAACACACTGACCACTCTTTGCTATCGTTGTTGAGATAGCGTCGTCAAGCATTCGCTGACACCACAACTGCTGTTCAGCAGTAAATAAGGCAATATCCAAGATGATTTCTCGTTTAATTGCTTCTTGACGGTGCTGATAATTTTCCCACTGCGATCGCAAATTTCCCTCTAGCTGCTCAAATAATCGTGTCAAAAGACGCAAGACATTTTCTGATATGGCGAGTAAGCGCTCTCGACACAAACGGTCAACGACTAATTTTTCTAGCTGTTCAAATCTGTGTTTCCACATAAGTAAGTCTGGTGGTACTGGTTCTTCACCAGTAATGTCATCTATTACCACTTGCGCGGAACAACTGTATAAGATTGGTGGTTTAATGCCAAGCCGTTCTATAAGGCGCGATCGTAAGTTATTCAACACATCACTATGTTCCGGCTGCTTAATCTGATCCATACGTGTGACTACAAATACACAACGATGAAGAAACGGGCGCAAAGCACCCCCCAAAAAACTAGCTAAACTCTGGGATAAAGGCATCGTCGCTGGAATAATAATAATTACTGCATCAGCCTCGTTCGCTATGACTTTTCTGGTGATTTCTCCATGTAGGGTATTGGTGGCATTAGTTCCAGGTGTGTCAATAATGACAATACTATTGGCAAGAAAAGGAGCAGGGTGGGTAATAGTGAGTCGTTTCACATCTTTAGCAACTTCATCTTTGGCAGTCAGAACGTGAATAAACTCTCGATTATTAATACCATTAACTCCAGGTAACCACGGGATAGTGATTTTTTGACTTTTTACATGGGTTTTTATAGTTCCTGAGCGAGTTCCGCCAAGTTGTACTTGGACTTCTAGGCAACTACCGTAACGCAGTTTAGTAGCAGCAGCTGTGGTTGGCAAGACTGAGGTTTTGAGCAAATCATCTCGCAGTAGTGCATTTATAAAAGTACTCTTACCACTAGAAAATTCCCCAATAACTGCTAAGTAGAGATTGGAATCACTACGTCGCTTTTGAATTTGGTTAATCTGAGAGTCAATTTCGCTTTTTAACGCAGTAGAAATCTCTTCTCCCTGGATTATATTTGCAGCAAACTGCAAGTGGTCTTCAACATCCGTCAAAGCATCCAGTTCATCTATAGTTTCTTGAGTTTTAGTATTTATCACAGTCCTTGAGTTCCTTTCTCAGGCTGTTTTTTCGGGAGCATCCCACGCCAAAGATTGAATCTCTTGCTTCAAGGCAGATGCCTGAGTAATTAAATTTTCCCATTGTTCTTTACCTCCCTCATTAACAGTTGTTTTTAAGCTGCTTTCCCAAGCTGTGCGCCAAACGGCATGATTCTTTTTCGTCTCCTGTATTAATTGTCCATAAATTTCCGTAAGACGTTCTGATACATTTTGACAATACTCATCAACAACTTGTCCTATTATTTCATTCAGTTTCTCTTCCAAACTTCGTATGTGTTGCTCTCTTCTATTAATGATAAACAGATTACCAAGTAATTCAATAATTTTTCCTGTAACACCTCCGAAAATCATTCCAATGACTTTAGGTATCCCAGCTATAATGGGAGAATAGTCGATATCAATTTGAAAATTATTCAAGTCTGGTAAATCAATATCTTTTGCAACTATTTGTTGTTTAAATTTTTGGTTAATTTCATCTTTTAACCATTTAAAATTTTCACAAATAGTCATTAAAGTATCCTCTTCTAGCTCTCTTTTAAGATGTGAAAGTCGATATTTAAGAATCTTAGGCATAACTAATTTTGACCAGGCTTCAATATTCTTAGAATTAGATAAATTTCTGGATAATTCTAATTTCAAATCTTCTTTAAAATCGATAATTTTTTGATTCCATTTATGCTCATGCTCTTCACGCCGTTGCTCGAATTTACGCAAAATATCTTTCCAATCAAGCTGAGATTTTTCTATGTATTGATCTGCTTGGCTTAACAATTTTTCTTTGTCTGTTGCATTCTTAGGCTCAATAGAGATTACGGATTGACCAATTTCAATTAAAAGATTTAGATAATGTATCAGTTGATTTAATACTTTTCTTTCGCGCAAGATTTGACGCTTTCCTTTACTTGCCATTAGTTCAATCTGACTTCGCACTCGTTCAAGTACATCATTTTCTAAAGTAGTAGGCTCAAGTGGATGTAAAGGAAGAATATGAATTTCTTTAGAGATTTCCATCACTCGCTCACGGATATTCTCAAATGCACTTACTTTTTCTGCTTGACGAATTGTATCTAGTTTTGAAACAGCAACAAGGACATTAGGAATATGACGACCTAAAACTTCTTGTTCCAAAAATATTGCTTCTGTCATGCTAAAGGGTGATGTTACACTAATAAGAATAACAGCAGCATCACACTTACTTAACACATCGTATAGTAAAGCAGTACTACCATGACTTAAATCTTCTTCTACTCCTGGTGTATCAATTAGTTCAATATCAGTAGTTTGTAGCCAGGGATGATCAACAGTTAAACGAACTTCTGTTCTTCCATTTTGCTTGCCAATAACCTGATTTCCAGCTAACAGATCACTCCATGAAGATTCTTCTATTTTCCTAATTTCCCATTCGTTTTGAGAAGAACAAACTTTTAAACTTTCTTGTTTTCCTGTAACAATCGAAATCAAGCAACCTGTAGTACGTATAGCTCTGACGGGAAGCAAATCTCGGTTTAATAAACGGTTGATTAAGGTACTTTTACCACGGCTGAACGCTCCAATAAACCCTAAGCGAAAGCCTGGTAAGTGCAAAGATTCTTTAAGTTGCTGAAGTTCAGTAACAACATCAGTACAAGAAACGGATTCAGCTAATTTTATAGCTTTATTAATGAAAACATCAATATCTTGTTTTTTATCTGTATTTTCTTTATGTAAAAGTTCAAGCTTTATAGGCGGTTTATCTAAATATAGGCATTTTTCCAGATGTTCAATGTATCTGTCTATGCTGTGATTTTCTGATAAAGCTTTTAGGCTTAAATAATCTCTTAAATCTCCCATCAGTATTTCGTTTTCAATTCTCTTCATCCATCCAGTAAAATTTTCAATTTTTTTTTGACCTTTTACTAGATAGTTGAGATCACCAGTATGTAGATATTTAATTGGTATTGAGTCATTATTTATAAATAAACTTATTAAATGATGATTAATTGGCAAATGTGGTACTATATCATTGCCATATTCAACACGATAATGAGTTGGCTGATATGATCTAACAAAATCTTGATCGCCAACACGAGGTGCTCCATAAGTATAGACAGCTTCTACAATGGAAGGTGAAAATCTAGTAGCCATTAAAATAGCTATTGCTCCACCAAGACTATGCCCAGTTAAAAATACCCTCAAGTTTTTATTATTTTTTATTTCAATTATCTTCTCTATTGCGCTATAAAACTCGTCAACTAAGTTAGTAAAGCCAGAATGAACCATTCCTTGACAAATAAAATCTTCTGCCTGTGTAAACTGAAAATTTCTAACCCAATCTACAATATTTTCTGACCCTCGAAATGCTATGGTTATATATCTGTTATCTTTATATTGAAAATATCCTATAAAGCCTGATAGATCACCGCGTCTGTAAGAAAATGCCTCAACTTCAAATATTTTGCTATCTTTCAATATTTTTTCCTTGACAGTTTCAGATATAGGTGTATCTAACCTGTAAGTATATTTAGAAGCATAAGCAAGATAGAGAGCTATTTCTTTACTAAATGGTTGAATAGGCATACATTTACTACTTCTGTTCTGCTAAAAGGTATTGTTGCGCTAACAAGTAAAACAACTGCATCACACTGACTTAGTACATCGAATGTAAAAGCAGCACTTTCATAAAATTAACTCTGACATTGATAAGCTACAAAAGTAAAAATGGTAATTCCGAAAAAATGCCATTCTTGATTAATAAGATATCTGTATAGATTAAATGTTGATTTTGTTAGGATTTTTGCTTGACTTAAATATTTTTTTATGTTGGATAGAAATCTTTATTGATAAAGGTATTGAGCCGAGATCTGACCAAAAACCTGCACTCTGGGTCTGAAAATGCTTGCCATGTGTGAGTTTGAAAAATTACTGACCAAAAACATGAGTCGATTTGGATGAATTTAGGTGGAACTAATGATCGCAAAGGTTGGCGCTGCGGTTGGTGCTTTCAGCAATTACCACCATTAACCGCTTTCATCCCCGCTTTACAGATTTGATAGTCAGTCTCATCTTCAAGATATATAGTCATCGTATTTCTTTTTGTGATACCTCAGTAGCTATAACTTAGCAATCGCGTCGTATTTTTCCTATATCAAATCCTGCTAAAATTTCACAAATCATGCTAATTGGCGTATTTACTCAGGAAATTTCTCCTAAATGTAGAAATTAACGTATAAATCATAAAGATTTTCTGTAGGCACTTATGTGTTATCCCCATATGTTTACGGAAGAAGGTCGTAAATTGTCCCTGATATTCAAACCCTAGACGCCTACCGATAGATGAGAGCGATAATTGCGGCATTGCTAATAACTGCTTGGCAATTTCCAGGCGACGTTGCATGACATACTGCCAAGGTGCGAGTCCTATAGATTGTTTGAACGAGCGTGAAAAATGACTCATGCTCATGCCGACTATTGATGCGATCGCATCAATAGACAAATCCTCTGCCAAATGGTCGTTAATATATTCCAGCGTCTGTCGCAACTGAGAATTAGACAGACCATCAAGGTAATTGGGAATAGTTAATTTTTGTGTAGAGTATTTTTGCAACAGGTGAAGTGCCAGCAGATTTACCGCAGCTTCAATGTAAAGACGGTTACTCATTTCACTCTCCTCAATTTCCGCCTTCAGCATCAACCAAATGCTGTACCTAATGGATCGTGAAAGTTAGACTGAGGTATAATCTCCACTGAATCTGTATTAACTAATTCACCAGCAGCGCGGTTAATAAATTCCGGTTCAAAGCAAAGAACGATATATTCCGCATCTCCGTGCGTCCATACTTCGTGAGGCGTATACGCAGGAACCAGGAAACCGCCGTGACTTTCTATCCACGAGCTATGAAAACAATCATCCAACTTCCGCTCTATTTTGAATGGTGTACATGCATTCATAATGGCAAGGACGTGTTGTTTATGATAATGCTCAGGAGTTTCATGAGTCGGCTGATATAAATATTCAACATAAATACCGTTCCATCCTTTCTGATGACTAGAGACAAGAGACGGACGTGGGAGAATTAGCGAAAGTGAGTTTTGTGTAGCATAATCAACTTTAATTAAGCGTGTCTTACTGCTCATTGCTTTCCTCCACAAGTTTCTATTGTGCGCGCGAGTTTTTCAGCTTCATTTATTTTGTTGTGTTTAGTCCAAGACACACCCATTGACAAAAGTCTGAATTAAGCCCTGCCCGATCAGCTTTTTTATTAGACATCTCCGAAAATTAATTATGCGTTAGCTGAAACCCTTGGTAGAGACGCGATGAACCCTTGTCTCTACGTGTTTTCCGGAGATGTCTATTGTTTATGTACTAACAAACATATATTTGCATGACTGAGCAGAGAAAATCTATATAAAGAGAGTATAAATTTAAAATATATATCTTTAGACAGATATCTTGATTTACTATTTTAGATGGCAAAACTATTTATATAGGTGCAAGCCAAAACAACTTATGCAGTTTTAAAAAATCCCAGCAACTTTGTGCTGACGCCTTATTCCTTCACACCCGATTCGGTATGGTCGCACTCCACCACTGA
>CAZZYE010000113.1:12712-13030 GCA_964658145.1 uncultured Stigonema sp. | reverse complement strand
CGCCCTTCGGGTGACGCTCGTTCCTCGCTACCGCTTCGCTAACGCCAGTCCCCTACGGAGGGAAACCCTCCTTCAGGGCTGGACTCACTATGCGTCTCGAAAAAAATATTTTTATTTTTTTCAAGCAAGGCAAGCTAGGGCAAGTCCATCACAACTAAGGATGGCTTTACCTACCGCTATAACAAAGACCCTAAGGTGTTGAAATGGGTCATAGTTTAGGGTAGTGTTGCAAAAACTCTTCGCAATCTGTTATTCGTAAAACTGGTGGTAATAATGTTATAGCGGTTTGCGATTCAATGAGGTACACGGGTAGGGGCG
>CAZZYE010000113.1:8956-12702 GCA_964658145.1 uncultured Stigonema sp. | reverse complement strand
GGCGAACGGCCGTTCGCCCCTACGCTGTGGGTGTACTTCATCCAAATGAAAATCGCTATAAATGGCAAACTTATAAATGAACTCCAAATTTTGGCAACAGAACCTTTTTTAGAATCAGGGACATGCTTACTAAACAGCAAAGACAACTAGTTACTTATAAAAAGATTACGATTTATGAACGAACCTACAAATTACCTGTTATAAAAAACACAAGTTTAAAAGCTGTTCAAAAAAAAATTAAAGAACGTCGAAGATTAATTAAAGAAGGCGTTCAGCATCATCAGTTTTGGGGAATAATTAAGCGTAAAGAAGAAATTAGTCAGAGACAAATTTTTCAAGAAAGCCAATTACTAATAAAAGATTACACTCACCTGATTGATTTTATAGAAAATTATAAGGATAGTTATCAAAACTTTTTGCTGAAGCTGACTGATGATTTTAAAAAATTGTTTACACAAAAATATCTTGAACTAAAAAGCTTAGAAGATGAAAGAGAAAAACTAGAGATTAAAAATCAGAAAATTCAAAAAATATTTGATGAATTAAAATGGGAAAAACAAGAAAACATTAAAGCACTTTTACTATTAAGCAATGCTTGTTTTTTAATGTTAGAAAAAATAAAATTGCTTATTGAAGGACTTAAAACGCTGGCAGAAGATACCAAAAATCAAAAGCAAATTGTCCAGCAAGTAGCTAAAGATTGGGAAGTCTATCAACAAATTTACGAATATCAAAGAAAAGCCCAGAAACTTCGTCAAGAAATAGTAGAAATAGCCGAGACTGCAATTAATTTTGAAAATTATTTACAAGATTACTTTAGTCCCTTTCAATCGTTAATAGATGAAGTAGTAAAAATAGATGAGGATTTTTACTCAACTGTCGGAGAAATTAAAAATTTAGCGGATAATATTTTCAAGTCTCAGTCAAGTTTATTAATTCCCAAAGAAACTGACGGGATTTCTGAAACTTTTCTAGATTTTATGGTATCAAGTTATGAAAAGAAAGAAAGATTAAAAGATGCTTTCATTCAATCTCAATTATTAAATTGGCAAATCCATAATTTTGACTTAGCCAATAATCCCTTTTCTTTAGACAAAGAGATTGACTCAATATCTAACTATATCTCCAAGCAACTTGTCGATCAAAGAAAAGAGATAGGGATAGCAGAAACAAATTTTGTCTCTATAACGCCTCTCCCTGCTGTTCAAGAAACCGGATTGATAAGACTGACTAATGAAGATTCTACTTTAACAAAAGTAGCTAAAAATAAAAATAACATTGATTATACCAAACTGCGGGAGATCCTTGCCCAGCATAAGTGGAAAGAAGCTGACATTGAAACCACTAAATTAATGCTAAAAGTCATAGGTAAGAGTTATTGGAATGAAGTTTATCAGGAAGATATTGATAACTTTTCTTGTAAAGACCTCCAGACCATTGATCAACTGTGGTTAGAATACAGTCATGGTTATTTCGGCTTCAGTGTTCAGCAAAGTATTTGGAGCGAAATGGGTGCTCAAGTAGACTATGAAACAGAAAAGAGACTCGGCGATCGCCTTGGTTGGCGAAAAGAGGGAAATTGGTTAGACTACGATCAACTAACTTTTGAATTGTCCCCTACGACACCCATGGGACACCTACCGGTCAAATGGTTACACTATGACCAACAGACCTTTGACTTATCCCCATCATCTGCTGAACACCTTTCAATGGGAGCGTGGCGGGTGGGTTCTTGGTTAGTTTGGCAGATGCACTTATTCTTTGCTCGTGCAAAAATTTGTAACGGAATCCCATGAGTTAATCGCACATTTCTTAATAACAGAGAAAAGTAGAGCCAAAGCTAATTAGAGAGGATGTTTTTCAAGTCTAGAATATAGCTTGTAGGTACTAAAATACTTTAATAATTTTGGAGGTAAACATGAATAATAGTAATCTTTCTGATATAGAAATAGAAAATTTACTTTTTGGAAAATGGCGTTTTGATACCTCTTGGGAAAAAATTTCTATTACATTAAAAGATGACATGACCTATGAGCAAACAAAAATTCAAACATTCATTTTATCTAAACCTAGGGAAATTATAACAGGTAATAAATTTGTTGGTGTATGGTACGTAAGTGAAAGAAAATTGTGTTTAAATGTTAAAAGCGCTCCGAAATCATTTTTCAATTTTCAGATCCCGCTATTATTTAGGGTTTCTATTGCAGATATAGTAGCTAATTTCGGTTCTTTGTTTATAACAGAAAAGTATGAAGTAATTAAAATTAATAGTTCTAATTTTCTAATAATGGATGTAGATAAATCAGTTATTGTTGGCACAAAAATTAACTAATACTTGAAAAGTAGTAGAGCTTGTAAAATCGCGAGTGCCATCACTGGAGCGTCGGTTTCACCCTGCTGGATCTAGAATTTGAGCGCTTCGGGCAATACTACTAGTCCTAATGTATTACTATGTCAGTAATTAGGCATCACCCTTGAAAATTATGATATCTGCTGATACAACTTCTGAACTGTTGACAATTCCGCCTTTAGAAAATGGCGACAAGCTCACACGTCATGAATTTGAGCGACGCTATCAAGCCATGCCTAATCTAAAGAAAGCAGAATTGATTGAAGGAATTGTTTACGTGGCATCCCCATTGAGAATCAAAAGTCATGGAGAACCCCATTCTTACATTATGGCTTGGCTGGGAGTTTACAAAGCAGCTACACCAGGGGTAGGTTTGGCTGATAATACCACAGTGATAATAGATGCTGATAACGAACCACAACCAGATGCTTTATTGAGAATTGAAGTAGGCGGACAATCCAGAATTAATCAGAATGATTATCTGGAAGGTGCGCCTGAATTAATAGTAGAAATTGCAGCTTCGAGTGCTTCTTACGATTTACATGAAAAACTAAAAGTTTATCGTCGTAATCAAGTACAAGAATATTTAGTTTGGCGAGTTTATGACCGTCAATTTGATTGGTTTAGGTTAAATGAAGGGGAGTATATTAAACTTGAACCGAATAGAGATGGCATAATCTGCTCTCAAGTATTTCTGGGATTGTGGTTAGATAAAGCCGCTTTATTAGCAGGAAATTTGGCTTATGTTTTATTCGTATTGCAATCGGGTTTAGCGAGTCAGGAACATCAAGGTTTTGTGCAACTTTTGGCTAAAGAGTAGCTAGTGCGTTAGCGAAGCGGCTCGTTTCGAGCATCGCCCCAAAAGTGAAAGCGACAATTGCGGCGATCGCCAACAGCATCCATTGATATTGATTGGTAAGTACTGTGGCTACTTTCTGAAAGATTTAGCTAAGGATAAAAATAGTTAAGCTGTTTTAAACATACTGCTAAGACTATAATTATTTACTTTCAGGATGATCGTTTGGCAAGTGGTCAATTCGCATTTTTTAAGTAAGACACAATGGTTGACAAACCGAATGGCTGCAAAAAAGTAACTTTTTTCAGCCCAAATTTTCCGGATTTACTAATTTTTAGTATTAATTATTACTTGATCCTCGGGAGTAACTTGCCGACACTCTACAGCAAAAATCGCTAAAAATATTTAAAAATAAAAAGCCCAGATAATTGAAATTTTGTCAAGTACTGATATTAGTCTGTTTAGCACTCAAGTGATTCATCCAGTGAGAAAAAAGTTATTTTACATAACTAAAATAGTAAACATTGGTGAAAGAATTTTTATATGACAGTAAATAAATAGATCGCGCTCGATGACCGTTGACGAAGTGATAGACCTACT
>CAZZYE010000113.1:7756-8856 GCA_964658145.1 uncultured Stigonema sp. | reverse complement strand
CTTCCTTGATGCTGCGGATTTTAGCTCACGCCCAAGCGCAGAAATATCAGACTGTGACTATCGACTTTCAGCAAGCAGAAAAAGCCGTATTCTCCGATATCGATAAATTTTTTCGTTGGTTTAGCACTAACATTAGTAGGAAGTTACAGCTAGAACCAAAACTCGATGAGTATTGGGATGAGGATATGGGTAGTAAAGTTAGCTGTACTATTTATTTTGAAGCCTATGTATTAGAGCAAATCAAGAGTCCTTTAGTCTTGGGGTTAAACGAAGTTAATCGAGTTTTTGATTATCCAGAAATTGCGGAGGAGTTTTTCTCGCTGTTGCGTTCTTGGTACGAACAAGCAACAACCATAAAAATATGGCAAAAACTGCGTTTAGTCCTCACTTATTCTACAGAAGTTTACATCCAGCTTCAACTCAATCAATCTCCATTTAATGTCGGATTGCCCCTAAAATTGCCACCTTTTACACCAGAGCAAGTCATGGCTTTAGCCCACCGTCACGGACTTGAATGGACCTCTACCCAAAATAAGCAACTTATGGGAATGGTAGGGGGTCATCCCTACTTAGTGCAACTTGCTTTCTATTATATGTGCCATAGAGAATTAATGCTCAAGCAGCTTTTACTTGAAGCAGCTACCGAGTCTGGGATTTATAGCGATCAGTTACGGAGATTGCTAGCAGTTTTGCTTGCAGAGCCTGCACTTGAAAATGCTTTCAAACAAGTAATTTCCGCAGAGAATCCTCTCAAATTAGTATCTCTGCTTGCTTACAAATTAGATAGTCTCGGACTGGTAAATATTAATGGTGATTTTGTCACCCTAAGCTGTGAGCTTTACCGCTTATACTTTAAAAATCAATTGCTCTAAAAGCAATCATATCATGTCCGCTTATAGATTTATAATACCTGTAGGTTGGGTCGCCAGCCCTCTGGTGGAGGGTTTCCCACTGTGACGGCGTAGGAGCGTGCGTAGGAACGAAACCCAACAAGACCCATAAGCTGATGGGTTTCCCCGGTGCGATCCAAACCTACATTAATAGACATCTCCGAAAATTAATTATGCATTACCTGAAATCCTTGTAGAGACGCGACCGGT
>CAZZYE010000113.1:0-7741 GCA_964658145.1 uncultured Stigonema sp. | reverse complement strand
CGCGTCTCTACATTCTTTTTCGGAGATGTCTAATGAATTTTATTATACTAATCATCCGGACTTGATATAACAATAAGAAATTAGTCAAAAGCCTTACAGGTTAAACTGGAGTCAGACTTAACAACTTAATTGTTCAAGTTTCTCAGATTTTTAATCATCACAGTTTTATATGAGATATCAGGTTGGCGGCAGCCTTGGAAGTAACGATCCTACCTACGTTGTTCGTACTGCAGACGAACAACTGTATGCGTGGCTCAAAGCAGGTGATTTTTGTTACGTCTTTAACTCCCGCCAAATGGGCAAGTCATCCTTACTACAGCGAACGAGCCACCGTCTAAAACAAGAAGGCTATGCGTGTGTTTACTTAGATGTATCCCGATTGGGCAGCGACCAAACTACACTTGTGCAATGGTACAGAGGCATCACGCTCAGCCTGTTTCACTCTTTAGATTTAGCGCAGCACGTCAACTTTAAAGATTGGTGGCAACAACTTGCAGAACTTTCCCCCGTGCAACGACTGCATCAATTCGTTGAAGAGGTGTTGCTGGTTTATGTGCAAGACCCTCGGATTTTCATCTTCATTGATGAAATTGATAGCCTGCTCAGTTTGAGTTTCAAAGTAGACGACTTTTTTGTCTGGATTCGTCATTGTTATAACCTACGTAAGCACAACTCAAATTTTGAGCGTCTGGGGATTGCCCTATTTGGTGTAGCCAGTCCTTCTGACCTAATTGCCGATAAACTTAGAACGCCTTTTAACATCGGGAAGGCGATTGAGTTGCACGGCTTTCAACTGCATGAAGCCACTCCCCTGCTTCAGGGGTTAGAGGAAGCAGTTAGCTCAAGCTCAGCCGTGTTGCAATCGATTATTTACTGGACTGGTGGACAGCCGTTTCTGACCCAAAAACTTTGTCAGTTAGTTATCCAAATTGCCCGAGAAACTTCTACTGGAATGATTACCCTACCTGTGGGATCTGAAGCATATTGGGTAGAGCAATTAGTGCTCAAGCGCATCATCCAACACTGGGAATCACATGACTCACCCGAACACCTCCGCACGATTCGCGATCGGCTACTGTTGAACGAACAGAACGCAGGGCGGTTGTTGGGACTTTATCAGCGGGTGTTGCTGGCTGAGTCCGTAGATAGTGAAAAGGTCTTGGAGTGGAAAAGTCTTGGGGTAGTCAGTGGTAGTGATGATCCCATCACCCCTAATCTTCTCGTACCCACCGATGATAGTCGAGAACAGACAGAACTGTTGCTGTGTGGCGTGGTCGAGAAGCACAACGGCTATCTAAGAGTTAAAAATCTTATCTACCGCAATGTTTTTAATACCCAATGGGTAGTAAGGCAGTTAAACAATCTCCGCCCCTACTCGCAGACATTCAATGCTTGGATAGCATCTGATTATCTTGATGAGTCACGTTTACTGCGAGGGCAGGCATTGCGAGAAGTCTTACATTGGACTCAGGGAAAAAGCTTAAGCGATTTGGATTATAAGTTTTTGACAGCAAGCCAAGAACTAGAGCATCAGGAAGTTGAGCAAAAACTAAAAGCCGAGTACCTAAAGGAAGTCGAAGCCAGATTGGCTCAAGAACGCAAGAGTTCTCGCCGTCAAAGACGATTATTAGTCGCAATGAGCTTAGCACTAGTTGCCGCTATTATTTTGGGAATTTTCGCCCTTTCTGCTTACCGACAAGCAGCAGTCAATGAAATTCAGGCGCTCGAAGCGTGCTTCCAATGGTAGCTTCAATTCCTACCAACATTTAGATGCTTTAGTGCAAGCGATCGAGGCGCGATCGAAGTTTAAAAAACTCAATTTCCTCCCAGCTACAGATAAAATAGCTTTAGATTTACAAACCCACTCGGTACTCGAACAAGCAGTTTACGGAGCTGATGAAGTAAATCGCTTATCAAAACACCTTGGAGGAGTTTTAGGAGTTGATTTTAGCCGTGATGGAAAATGGATTGCCAGCAGTGGTACAGACCGAACCGTCAAGCTTTGGCAACGGCATGGAACCCTCATTCGTACCCTACCCCACGATACTACTGTGTGGAATGTTGTGTTCAGCCCAAATAGTCAACTGATTGCTGCATCGGAACTTAATGGTGTGGTGTCGCTTTGGAGCATAAATGGCACCCGTTTAGCAACGCTCAAAGGACACACAGCAGCGGTTTGGGGTACGGCGTTTAGCCCAGATGGACAAATCATAGCGTCTGCCAGTGCCGATCGCACAATTAAGCTCTGGCGTACTAATGGTAGCTTAATTAAAACCTTAACGGGTCATCAAGCCGCAGCTTGGAGATTGGATTTTAGTCCCGATGGCAAGATACTGGTATCAAGCAGTATTGATGGTACTATCAAACTTTGGCATCTGGATGAAAATTTCACCCAAACTCTACAAGATGGTAAAGCAGCCGTGTGGAGTGTAGCATTTAGTCCTGATGGGCAAACTCTAGTATCGGGCAGTGCCGACAAGCTCGTTAAATTGTGGAGTCTGGATGGAAAATTGCTTAAAACTCTGGAAGGACATACGGCAGAGGTACTGAAGATAGCATTCAGTTCCGATGGACAAATAATCGCCTCCGCGAGTGCCGATAAAACCGTGAAACTTTGGCGGCGAGACGGTAGTTTGTTGAAAACTTTTCAAGGGCATCGCGCAACGGTTCGCTCAGTTAGCTTGAGTGAGGATGGTCTAGTTGCCTCTGCAAGCGAAGATGGTACATTGACACTCCCCATGCCTAAAGGCAAGGGGATTCTTTAGAAGTTTCAGCCGTATCTTCTAAATATCCAACTGTCGGAGTTTCCCGCACATGGCGGTGATTCCCATAGGCTTGGTTCCTGGACTCAACACACTCAGGTGTTGATGACTTCCGAGGCGTAACTTTCCCCCAGTCCGGAGGTAGGATCTTTTTGTTTGGCGGGAAGACCAATCCCACCCTCTTGGATATTATCCGAGAAGCTTTCGTGTCCGCGTGTTCTGTGTAGTGACACACAGTGCAGAGAAATTTTTCGCCCTCGCGGTTGGTAGGGTCGATGTGTCCGCATTTAGGGCATTCTTGAGAAGAATGTTTAGCCGGGACTGGTACGACTGGCTTGCCTGCCTTAATTGCAAGCCAAGCAATTTTGTTGAAGATATCGCCCCAGCCAGCATCAAGTATGACTCGATTTAGCCCAGTCTTTTGACTTGCACCATTTTTCTTGTAACCACCATTGCCATTGTGTTTAGGCTTGGCACGTTTTACCATGTTCTTGATGTTTAGATCCTCGCGACCTATAGCATCAGCAGTCTTAACAATAGTGGACGCTACTTGCCAGTTGTATCCATCCCTAGACTGGGCAATTTTGTGTTGCTGTTTAGCTAATTTCTTGATAGCCCTAATCTTATTCTTAGAACCTTTTTGTCTACGAGCAACAGCACGCTGACGCATTGCTAATCGACGTGCTTTTTTCTTATTAGTTGCTACCCTCTTGTTCTCTTGAAAGCTGCCATCAGATAGCGCAACTAGTTTATTTATGCCTAAATCAATCCCAACGACGGATTTACACTCATCTAATGGCTTCAATTCCGGTAGCATGGTGGGAATATCAACCAGCATGCTTATGTACCAACTACCGCCCTCACGCTTGATTGTTGTCGTTCTTAAGTCCTGAATTAGGGACAAATCTCGGCTGTTATGGAATTTAACATCACCGATTCCCGGTAAATAAGCAGTAGCATAATTTTTACGGATATGGCGCAGGATGACACGACCAGGCTTGTACTCAAAAGAGTCTAGTCGTCGTAGGAACTGCGGAAATCCTCTGTTGTGCTTCCAAAAATTTGTGTAGGCGGCGTCCAGATTAGCAATGTTGCGCTGCAAAACACATGAATCAATTGCAGCAAAACGAGGCGACAATTGTCGCAATTGCGATGTAACTTTCATCTGAATACCAGATGCTGAGTCCCACCCCATAGTAGTTGATAGAACTTTTTTGGTTTCCTTGTCCCTGATTTTGGATTCCTTAAAGCAAAGTTCTAAGTTTTGGGGAATGACACCGTGCCTTAGTACCGGACAGGTCAAAGGGCAACAAGAGCCATACTCTACCCTTGAACTTAAGTCGCAGTATGACCCATAAGCATAAATAACTTGGGTACTAGCATCGTTATTGTTAGTCTCAAAACCATCGCGACGTTCCCGTAAAGCGTAATTACGGTGCTTCCTCAACGTTACTAACCATTCTTCAAGAGTTGCCTCCTGAGATTGATTAGGCAACATCTTGAAATTCCACCGCACTTGCATGCTTACTTATTCCTTTCTATTATCTAGCTTCAATGAAATTACTATATACTTGAAAGCTAGATAGCGCAAGTGTTTTTTTATGAAGAAATTTAAATCCAATAACAACGTTGTTTATTCATGCAAATACCATGTTGTCTGGACCCCAAAGTATCGGCGTAGCGTCCTCAAGGATGGAGTAGATTTAAGGCTTAAAGAGCTTTTAGAGCAAATAGCAAAGGAAATACGGGTTGAGATCATTGAGATGGAAATAATGCCCGACCACGTTCATCTACTCATGGAAGTAGATCCCCAGTTAGGTATCCATAGAGCGGTTAAGCGGCTCAAAGGCGCAACATCTAGGTATCTCAGGCTTGAATTTCCACAACTTAAATCAAAACTTCCGACACTGTGGACTAATTCTTACTTTGTATCTACCGTTGGAGGCGCGCCCTTAGATATTGTTAAACTGTACATTCAAAATCAAAAAGAAACTTGACGGGGAATAAATTCCCGCTCGGACTTACCCCATGCATGAATGCATTTGCTCTGCGCCCTAGGATTCTCGGTCAATACTAGCTACCATCGCCGGACGGGAAATTAAGCTGTGGAAATCAGATGGCTCATTGCTCAAGACGATTCCCATCACTACCTTCCAGTTGTATAGTGCTGCCTTTAGCCCTGATGGACAATTTTTTTCCGTCGGTGATGGCAGTGGCAAGATTCGAGTCCTCAACCTGGTTAATGACAAGACAACGATTCTTAGCAGTCATAGTGCTACAGTTTTTGGATTGGCATACAGTCCGAATGGGCAATTTTTGATATCAGGAGGAGACGATCGCGTTCTCAAGCTTTGGCAGCGTAACACTTCTGGTCAATTCCAACTTCGTCAAACCATTCAAGCTCATTCAGCCCGTATTTGGGATATTGCCTTTAGTCCGAATGGACAATTCGTTGCCTCCGCTAGTATCGACGGTACAGTTAAGCTGTGGACTTGGAAAGATGCGGCTCACTTGGTTGAGCAACCTCACAAAATCCTTAAAGGTCACACTAGTGCAATTTGGGGTGTTGCAATCAGCCCTGATAGCCAATATATCGTCTCTGCTGGACGAGATGGTCAACTGCTGCTGTGGAATCATCTTGGTGTAATGGTTCGAGCCTTTGAGGGGGGAGGCAATGGTTTAACGCGAGTAGCCTTTAGTCCTGATGGGCAAAGGATTGCCGCCGGCAGTTTAAACAACACTGTTAAGATATGGAAACTGGACGGTACATTGCTCACTACTTTGAGTGGTCACACATCTGGTGTGGCATCCGTAGCCTTTAGTCCAAATGGAAAAACTCTGGCTTCAAGTAGCGATGACCAAACAGCAATTCTGTGGGATTTACAAAAGATTCTCCATCTCGATCTGTTGAAATTTGCCTGTGATTGGACGCGGGATTATTTAACGGAACGTCGTAATTCCCCTTCTTCTTAAGGCGTGGTACTTCACAGACTAATGCAACCCAGGTAAAGATCTGTACGCCCTGAACGGTGAACGGTGAACGGTTACGTTGTAGATAATTGTTTTTCAAAGTAAGCGCGGTAGAGTTCGCAACGCACAAGAGCGCGATCGCCCTGAATGCGGATCAATCCCAAACTGTCGAGCTGATAAGCCTCAATCGGATTAAGAGAAATACTTTGTGTCGCCAAAACTTCAGCATAAGTCGATGCCAAACTTGGATTTTCAAGCAGTTTCACCCAGAGTCGCCATAAATGATAGTGGTAGATGCCACCGTTGGTGTACGCGGACTGTATCAGATCTTCGAGAGTTAATTCCTGACAACCTAGATAATACAGAGCAATCTGAATTAGTGCTGGATGACCGCCTACAAGCGACATCAGTTGGGCGGATTCCTTACCAGCACTCCAGGATATCCCGTATTGCTGGGCTAAGTCTTCTACCTGTTGCTGGGTAAATTCTGGTAAACGGATCGGTAGTCCAATATTAAATGGGGAGCGGTTGATATCCTGGGTAACATACTCTTCTGTAGAGTAAACTACTACTAGCCTAAACTTCTGCCAGTGAGCATTTTGTCGTGCTTCCTCGCACCACGAACGCAACAAGCCAAAGAATTCCTGAGAAATGTCAGGATATTCAAAAAACCGATCGACTTCGTTTAACACCAGAACCACTGGACTTTGAATCTGCTTGAGCAAATAGTTCTGAAAGTAGAAGCTGCAACTCAACTTACAGCCAATTTCCTCATCCCAATAGTCATTCAGGTTGGGGTCAATGCCTAATTCTTTGGCAACTCGCCAGCCTAGAGAACGCAAAAGCTGATTTAAGTTAGTTAGACAATCGGAATCGAACTGGTTGCAATTTAGATTCACTGTGTGATAACCTTGCATCTGTGCAAAAGCTAACAGCCGCAGCACGAGGGAACTCTTACCCATCTGTTTGGGGGCTTTGATCCTAATCACGCAACCGAGTTGATGTAGCTCACGACAAACCAGTTCCTCAGTTGGGGGACGGAGGACGTAGAAGGGGGAACCTAGAGGTATCGGACCATCCGGGTATGACCAAAGATGTTCAAATTGATCCGGACCTGAGTTAACAAATGAGTTTACGCATAAAGCGCCTAACGAGCTTACCTCTGTGTCCTCACTGCGAGAACGAGACGCTTCACTTCGTGACGCGACCCGATCGCGAACGCGCAATCGCGCCGAAGAATCAATCTTGTTTGGTTCACTCAGGATTACATAGTCTTCTGAGCGTAATTCCAAGTTAAAGGCGCTAAAGCACAATCTCAGAGTTTTTTGGTCTACACCTGTATTCAAAGACCACAATCGGCTCAGAGTTTTGGTAGAAACATTAATGCGTGTTCCCAGATCGTCTTGAGTAAAGCGATTGCCGTTATTTTGCGTCATTTCCACAGCCAGAATCGCTGTTTGTAGCCGCTTCAGTCCCAAAGGAGTCAGCACGGTTCCCCGTCTTCTCATGCTCTTAGATTGTTTCATATCAGTGATTGTTACCTTTGTTAACTGTCTCCTCATTATTCAACCATTGATAATTATGAACATTTGGGACGTTATGTGGTAACTCGTCAATTAGCTCATTTTTCCGGTGAGACATTCAAGTTGCGGACTTACTGGATCGCAAAAAAGTTATTTTATTCGACCCTATATTTCCGGTTTTTTAGAAAAATATGTATTAAATCATACTAAAAAAATATATTTTATACTTTAAAAAACGGTTATACAATTGCTACAAAGCTTGACAAATAAACTTTTCAGATAATTAATAATTTGTCAAGTACTTAAGTTAATCTTTTTACAGCTACAGTAGTTATTTCAGTAAAAAATGAAGTTATTTTTATACTGGCGTACTTATAAACTTTGGGGGCGCTCTAAGCTGGGTCACGCTTAGTGGGCAGATTGCGGAAGAATGAAATAGCGCTCGCGCTAGTAAATACAATAGTAGATAAGACAGTTAAGCAGACA
>CAZZYE010000112.1:0-13117 GCA_964658145.1 uncultured Stigonema sp. | reverse complement strand
GTGAGTCCAGCCCGCTCAGGAGGGTCAGCCCGACCTAGGGGACTGGCGATCTTCGAAGCGATCTTCGTCGAAGGAGCGTCACCCGAAGGGCGCAAGAAAAAATAAGGCAGTGCCAAATCCCCTGCTTTTAAGTATGGGGATTTCCCTGTTCCCTGTTAAGAGTTCCCTGTTCCCTCTTAAACGATTTCTACATGATAGGGTTGTGCTTGCTCTGATTCAGTTTTTTTTCTCAGATGCTCAGTCTTGGCATCTGCCATCAAATCTCGAAATGATTCTTCTGCTTGAGCCGCGACGGTTTGTGTGTTTTCCCATGCCTCGAAACTCCACACTAAACCTTTCTTTGTTAATTCTCTTGTGGATTCTGTTAAAGTTTCAGTTAGTTTGTTATAATCTTGTCCGAAGGCAGAGCCTATTGAACTCACAACAGGCACAAGGACTACTGTTCCTACCCCTACGGCCAATGCAGTTAATGGCTCAATTCCAAGTAATAAAGCTTCTAATTCCATGTAAATGCCTAAGATTAGCTGGCTAAAGAGTTTGGTCTTTATTGAGATTAGCTGTCGTTGCTACCTATAAAAGTAGCTATGACAGGATAATACTGTAATTGAATCTATTTAGTGGGTATTATTGCTATAGTACCAATGTTTTGTAAATTTAAAAAGTGCGTAGGCACACAATATACACTTAACCCACATTCCTCAACAATACCTTCGCCAATTTCCGATCGGGCCTTACAGGCTATAAGCCTGAACGCCAGTCGCCTCTGTCGGGAAAGCCGTCATTCGCGCTGGCTCGGCATGAGCATGATGAGCATGATGCGCGACTGCTCTGAAATGTGCATGATGTGCATGAACATGATGATGAGCGGTTCTGAGTTCATGGGACGTAGCTGCATGCTGTGCGCCCAAATGTGCGAGAAGTGTGCAATGGCTTGCGAAAAAATGACTGGTGATTCCATGATGATGGAATGCGCAGCTGCTTGCCGCAAGTGTGCTGAGTGCTGCAAAATGATGCAGAAAATGCCTGCATAATTCCGCGACCTAGCAGAAGGTTCTCTGCAACCTAATATGCAAGCGCTCAGGCTTTTAAAGTCTGGGCGCTTGCTGTTTTGTCTAGGCGATCGCTCGACCTCAGTACAACCTGTTAATGTGTCAAAATAGTTAATTCGCAGTGTGGTATTGATCAGTTTTGTGCTAACCGCCTAATGAAATACTTAGAATCCCGCTCTCATGACCTCAGAAATTTATTTGAAGACAACATTACCATCGAATATGTGGCTGAACCCCTAAAAGCAGTCCCAGCAGAAGCAGATGCGACACAAGTTTTGGACTGGATGGAGGCGCAAAATTTCGATGTAGTTGGGGTTGAGTCGGAAGATGGGGTCAGCGGTTATGTGGAACGCGATACTCTCTTCAAAAGTATAGAAGGTAAGTGCAGCGACTATCAACAGGTGTTTCATCCAAAAGAACTCATTGCCATCTCCACTCCGCTGATCAAACTCATGCCAATCCTGCAAAAGACTCCCAGAGTTTTTGTTCTGGACTGCAACCGGGTGAGTGGGATTGTTACCTGTGGCGACTTGCAAAAAGCACCCGTGCGAATGCTGCTGTTTGGCTTGTTAACTTTGCTAGAGATGAATCTGCTACGGTTAGTACAGCGTTACTATTTGTCAGATTCCTGGCAGCAAGTCCTCAAACCTGAACGGTTAGAACTTGCCCAAAGGCTATGGCAAGAGAGTCAGGAAAGAAACGAAGCAACGGATTTGCTGGATTACCTGCAGTTTTCTGATAAGCGAGAGTTAGTTTTACATCAACCTGAACTTCTTCATCTGCTTGGACTGAAGTCAAAGCGGTCTGGAGAACGTTTGTTGAAATCTGTCGAACAGTTGCGAAACCGACTGGCACACGCTCAAGATTTGGTCAGTGGTTCTTCTTGGAAAGAGTTGATTTCCCTAGCAGAGGCGATAGAAAGGCTGTTAATTCGCTGTGAGGAAATTGAGTGAGGTTATGCGTCTTTACGTGAGACAAAAAAGGTCTATTTAGCCTAATTGCTTAATGCTACTTTCCCAGAGAATCGCTCATCTGGGTTCCCGTATACTGTGGCATCCAACCGTCCGCAGTTGTAAAGTATCGCACGGCTTTGCAATGCAATGATGCAGCAGGACTACACCAATGCTCAACAGAGGCTGGGATGTGGAGGTAATCCTGTGCTTGAACTAAAAGCTGTACTTGGCTGCCATCGGGTCGTACAAAGCCGAAGATCATTTCTCCTGCCAACACGTATAAAGCTTCAGGGGCAGTGTGAGTATGGTAACGGCTATAGGTTGCGATCAACATTTCCAGATTGGGCGAACCTGGATGCACGCTCACCAAATCACCCCAAACATAGCCCTTTTCTTTCTGGATAAATTCTAGAACGCTGTTGTGGAGTTCTAAAATATCGCGCTTCTCAGACTCAGTCAAAATGTCCTGTTCTTGCAGGTTTGGGAAGAGTAGCGATGTTCCAGGGTCGTAGTGTCTCAGGAGGATGCCTTGGGGAGCGAGTTCACGAGCAATGTCGCCCAAATCGCTCTCGATTGTGCCATCGTCAAGTATTAGGGTAGCCATTCTGAAAAATTCAATAACTATTCAACAGTATAGTTAACTTTTGATTTTGTTGCCACTATTACTTGATAGACAAACCGTAGTTATTGTACTGGTCGCATCTCCTTATTTAATTAATTTTTGTTGCTTCCATCTCTAGGCTTTTGAATAAAGGTGTACTCAGGTATCGTTCACCATAACTGGGCTGGACCATGACAATCAAACGCCCCGCATTTTCCGGACGCTGGGCGACTTGAACTGCTGCCCACAAAGCAGCACCAGTCGAAATTCCTGATAAAATTCCCTCTTCTCTTGCCAGCCTGCGACTGCAAGCGATCGCCTGATCATCCGTCACTGGAATGACTTCATCAATCAGTTCCATCCGCAGTACAGGGGGAACAAAACCGGCGCCAAGTCCTTGAATTTTGTGCTCTCCCGGTTTGGCACCTTTGAGTACAGCACTATTGGCAGGTTCGACGGCGATCGCTTGGAATTCTGGTTTAAGGGACTTAAGTGCTTCAGCTACTCCAGTAATAGTGCCACCTGTGCCCACCCCAGCAACTAGAATATCAACTTGCCCATCAGTATCTGCCCAGATCTCAGCAGCAGTGGTTTCCCGATGAATTCGGGGATTGGCACAATTACTGAACTGCTGTAGCATGTAAGCATTTGGTGTCGTAGCGACAATCTCAGAAGCACGGTTAATCGCTCCTCTCATTCCCTCAGTTCCTGATGTCAACTCTAGTTCTGCCCCATACCCCAACAGCATTAACTGGCGCTCTAAACTCATTGTTTCTGGCATTGTGAGGATTAAACGGTATCCCTTGGCTGCTGCTACCATTGCCAGAGCAATACCTGTGTTTCCTGAGGTTGGTTCAACTAGAATAGATTTTCCGGGGTAAATTAATCCTGCTTCCTCAGCTGCTTGAATCATACTGATGCCAATTCGGTCTTTCACCGAAGCTGATGGATTCATCCCTTCTAACTTGACCAAAATCTCGGCAACACAACCTGACGATTGCGGAATCCGATTAAGTTGAACCAGAGGCGTCCGACCAATCAATTCGGTGATATCACGAGCGATGCGCATTTGAAATGTCCTCCTAGAGTAGGCTATACAATACTGCTCTAATATACGCCAAGTTTATCTAAATGCCGTTCTTTGAATGACATTAAATTGGTGTGATCGCCAGATAGAACCATACCCTAGGTAGGAGAAATTTTTTTGTGAAGTCATGCTGATACGTATCAGTAGACTCTAAGCTAGTACAAGCGAACTATCATAAAGATGGAATGTCTGACTTACAGCCATTTTCAGGTAAATAGACCACAATCGTAGGGGCGAACGGCCCTTCGGGTGACGCTCGTTCCTCTGCTGGTGTACCCGAAGATCGCAACGCTTACGCTACCGCAACGCTTACGCAGTCCCCAGCTTCGGGAAACCCTCCTGAGCGGGCTGTCTCACCGTTCGCCCCTACAAACGGTGTGGTTCATTTATGTGAAAACTGCTGTAATTCTATTTTGGCATCGCCGCGATTTACGGATCTCAGATAACACAGGAATCGCTGCCGCACAACGGCAGAGTCGCACCAGAAGAGATGCGTAGCGATGCCAACGCTCCTTACACTGTTTACACCCCCTTCTGGAAGAATTCGAGTAGTAAACCGAAGACTAAACCAGTAGAGACGCAATATACATACCGTGTCAAGACAACAGATGACGGGATTGACGGAAGCCGAAAAGGACATTGCAAGGCAAGTAGGGGCGATTGAACTGCCCTCAGCAAAAGATTTAGCACTCAATTGGCAACGTGCAATACAGCCTTACCAGGAAAACTCCTATCAAGTAATTTTTGTGCTACTTCAGCCACTTCTGTCCAAGAAGCTTCCAAATCGATGTGAGGACGCAATTGACCTGTTTCTACTAGACGTAAAAGCCTTGTCAAACCAACAGATGCAGATTCCCGCTTCAGTTCGTGGAACAGGATGAAACCATACAAGCTTGCACCACCAGTTCCGTAAAACCGCTGAGCGTTAAATGTCACGTCAGAACCCCCAGAAGTTCCAAACAACACAATCACACCGTCCTGTGCCAGTAAACCAAGGGCTGTCGAGAGCGTATTTCCCCCTACTGACTCTATAATCAAATCATAAGGTGCGTATTCGTTCGGTTGGAGGTCTTCGCCAATGACTACTGATTGCGCTCCTGCTTCTTTCACCAGCGTTTCATAGCTAGGTTGACGAATGTGTGCCACTACTTGCGCTCCACTGAGCCGCGCTAACTGGATGGCGAAGTTACCAACGCCACCTGAAGCACCTGTAATAAGTACTGAACGACCTAAAAGTGAACCACCCTTGAGTAAAGCATGGTAGGCAGTTAGACCAGCTACGGGTAGTGTGGCAGCTTGTGCAAAAGATACATTAGCAGGTAATTCCGCTAAGGAATGAGTAGGAACGGATACCAGTTCCGCCCAAGCACCAAAGCGGCGAAAACCTACCACCCGCGCTCCTTGGGGAGGACCAGAACCATCAGCAGCAGCGGTTTCCACTATACCTGCCAAGTCCCAACCAGGCTGCCAACCTGCATCAGCAGTGGTAGAACGTCGTACTTCTCCCCGGTTGAGGGAAATGGCTTTAACCCTTACCAGTGCCTCGTCAAGGGCTGGAGTGGGTGTAGCTACTTCACGCAATGCCAAACGTCCTGGCACACTAGGGTCAACAATTACACCAAGTATTTTGCTCATAAGTAGGTAAATATATCGTTTCGGGAATGGAATGTACTATACCTTTTTTCTTGTGGGAGTGGCTCTCTAGCCCGTCCCAAAGGTAACCTGACGCCCAATACTGCTCGGTTACAGCTATTTTCAAGTAAATAGACATTTTTTGTCTCACGCAAAGGCGCAAAGAAGAACGCCAAAAAATGTGGTCTAAATAAGTGAAAACTGCTGTAATCCCAGAAGATCCCCCCAACCCCCCTTAAAAAGGGGGGCTATGTATCTTTAAACCCCCTTTTTAAGGGGGTCGCCGCAGGCGGGGGGATCACAAGACTTGGGGGTAAAAATCTCAGCCCTTGCAGTATTGAACTGATGCCCACCCCACAAGAAATGTATCTCATGGGAATGAGAACCGCTATATTTCTTGTGGGGTAAATCCGCCTATGAAGGATAGAATACTAACGTCCGTAACTCAATGCTCTCGCGTGGTGGGGCGTCAGGTGGGCTTGTCGGATCGTCAAACGCTGTATGGGCGGCAAACCTTGCCCGTCCATCCTCTGCAGAGTCGAAGCACTTAATCAGCAGCGCCTCGTTGGGTTGCATTTGCGGAAAGTAGAACCATCGATGCGTTGGATTGTAAGCGATCGCGTAAACTTCACCGACGCGATCGCGGTACACTAGGTCACTTGCCACAAGGTCTGCTGGGGCAATACTTTGCGCGTCGCATACTGTCAATGGTGACTCTTGGATTGGGGATGCGATCGCACGCCAAACGTTAATTACAGCAAACCGTTGTTGCAGCAGTGCGTCAATGTCATCTATCCCTCGTGCTGCTAACTCCTTACGCGCACGAGTATAGCCAGATTTGGCAGTGAAATCATTATGTACGCGCTTAACCGGCTCCTTGATGGCGTCCTCACCCTGTTTGAAACGTTGGAGGTTACGGAGGGTGTGATCGAATATCACCACCTTAGTTGCACCCGTGACATCTTTTAATAATTTCTCGGCTTCCGGGTAGTAGACGCGGCGGATTTCGTCTTCGTCGTAAAAGTCACGGACGCTGCTATGATGCTGAGTAAACCCAACACCTTCTCGATCCAGAGAGATGTTCTCTGAGATGGAACGAGCATTATAGATTGGAACCTTGTATGTCTGATAAGTTCCATTGTGTCGGGGAACGCCTGGTGGTGGTTCGTAGGTGTAGTTAACAGGTTTTTCTGCCATCGGGATCAGATAATTGAGGTTAGCCTCTACGTATGGCAGATCTGAAGAAATCGGTCTATCTAGAACTTGGCTATCTAAGCTCATGGGTTGTATCCTCGTGTTCAATGTTTTAGTGATTATTGCTCTACTTTTGGGCAGCACCAACGAGGGTAGGTTTACCAAGATTATTGGTAAACTTTTCTAAATAGTAGCTCACAGGATTGGCAACTGCTTGGACTGATTTGCGATCCTGCACAGCATTCCACCATTTCTGCAAGCGGGGTGTTTCTGTTGGCAGTGTAAATTGGCGGAAGTGTTCTAACAAGGGTAAGCGTTCAAACCAGGGATAGAAACTAATATCGACGAGGCTAAACTTATCTCCTAACCAGTAGGGATCATTACCAGACAGCTTGCCTAATCCTTCTTGCTCAATGTACAATAAGGCTTCGCTGAATTCTCGTCGCCCCTGTTCTTGTTCCTGGGTATCTTTACCGCGTAGGAGTTTGTTAAACGCAGGTACTAAGCGAGTGTTAGCGTAGTCGATCCAGATCCGGGCGATCGCACGATCTCCTGGATTGCGGGGCAATAGGGGTGCTTCCGGGAAGACTTCATCGAGATATTCATTAATGATGGCAGATTCATAAATCTCCACATCCCCATGTTTGATGGCAGGAACTTTGCCATAACGAGAAATCTGCGTGAACCCATCCGGCTTATTCTGTAAGTCAATCTCAATGGGGGTAAAGTCGATTCCTTTTTCTAGCAAAACAACACGGGTGCGTTGGGAGAAGGTAGAGCCTTTGGCAAAGTAAAGTTGTAAAGTACTCATCGAATGATTTCCTTGTAAGTGTTGCGTCGTGGACTGTTTGCAATTGCACTCAAATGACCGCCTAATACAGAAGCGATCTTAGTTGACTCTTTGGGGTCAAATCATTTGACTGGCAAGTATCTACGCCGAATGAACTGCATATAACTGTTTATCTGTCAAGTTACAGTATTTTATAAAAACTAGTATACAGTCTTTCCTCTAATAAAAGCTGTAGTGTAAAAAAATTTATGTAGAACTAATTGTGAGATTATCTAAAATAATTAAAAATTTTTGTAATATTTTCGATATACTAAGTTTTAAATTTTATAATTATTGTGTCTACCTAATGGTTGGAAGATGTAAAGAAGTAACGCGCCGCCAATTTATCGCCACCGCTACCCTGGCGACAGGTTTTGCCTTGGCAGTGCAACCCGTTTCAGCCAAAGTCATTACCACCGATACCAAAGGATTGGTTGCAGGTGCGGTGAAAATTCCCGTCAAAGATGGCGAAATTCCAGCTTACAGAGCGATGCCTGTTCGTTCGGGAAATTTCCCAATCATGGTGGTAATCCAGGAAATCTTTGGTGTACACGAACACATTCAGGATATCTGCCGTCGCTTTGCTAAATTGGGGTACGTGGCGATCGCTCCCGAATTGTTTGTACGTCAGGGCGATGTCTCGAAGTTAAGTAGTATTGACGAAATTCGTCCCATTGTTGCCAAAGTACCAGATGCCCAGGTATTGTCCGATCTTGATTATACGGTAAACTGGGCAGTAAAGTCAGCTTCGGGTAATGCCGATAAGTTAGGAATTACAGGCTTTTGCTGGGGTGGTCGTATTACTTGGTTGTACGCCGCTCACAATCCCAAAGTCAAGGCAGGTGTGGCGTGGTACGGGCGACTGGTGGGCGATACCACGGAACTGACGCCCAAATATCCCATCGATATTGCGTCTACACTGAAAGTTCCCGTTCTCGGACTCTACGGCGGCAAGGATACGGGGATTCCCATCGATACGGTGGAGCAAATGCGCGATCGCCTGAAGTCGAGCAGCAGTAAATCTGAAATCATCGTCTATCCTAACGCACCTCACGCCTTTTTTGCTGATTATCGCCCCTCTTACCGCGAGAAAGAAGCTAATGATGGTTGGCAACGCCTTCAGGCATGGTTTAAACAGCATGGCGATCAGTAGCATTAGTGTTGGTGGCTGTGCTTCGCTAAAAAGTTGAGCATTACGACCGCTACAGCATCTGGTGACTCCACCAAAAAACCATGACCACCACGTTCAAGAACGACAAGTTCGGCATTAGGAATACCACCAGCTAGTTGCTCGGAAAATTTTACAGGAGTAACGATATCTTCCTTACCAACTACAACCAATGTAGGACAAGAAATGTTGGTAATATGTTTACTTGTGTCGCTCTTGAGAATAGCTCGGCTTTGACGATAAAGTCCGTGAGATGTTGGTAGAAACGGGTACTCTTCAATGAAATTGATAATTTGTTCAATCGCCTCGGTCTTGGAGTAAAATTCCTCAGTAAACATCCAAGGTAGTAAAACTTTTTGATAAATCTTGCCATCGAAATTCTTGGGCAGGTCGCCAAACATTTCAATCAACGAATAGAACTTAGCATTACCCGATGCCCAAGATGACAGTAACGTCAAAGTTTTGACTTTTTCTGGGTGTGCTAAAGCCAATTCCTGGGCAATTTGTCCACCCATAGAATGACCTGCTACATGAATGGTAATTCCCAAATAGTTAAGCAGTGCGGCGGCATCATCAGCCATTTGCTTAATACTGTAGGGACAGTCCGGCGCAGAACTTTGCCCAACTCCTCGGTTGTCAAATCGAATCACCTGATACTTGTTTACAAGTGCTGGCATAACTGCTGACCAGTACGAGGAATCGCAATCAAATCCAGCAATTAATAATAAAGGTTCACCTGTTCCCTGAACGTCGTAGAACAAATCAATCCCGTTCACATGAATTTTCGGCATAATTTTTACCTCTGAAAGACCAAGATGCCCTGTTTAAACAGGAATAAAATCGGGTCGCGGTTGCGATCGCCATTTAACTAAGTAGCAAAGTACTGGGATAAAACCGGATACAATAGACCGTGAGATGAGCTAAAAAAATATTATATCGATACTGCGTCTACGCGGTCATGTCCCCGGACTTTACGGCGGCAAGGATACAGGCATGGAACATGGGTACGCTGGATATGAAAAAGCCTAACTACTATGACAACATTGCACAGATCTATGACCAAACACGCTGGTTAACAGAATCAGTTGCAGAAGACGTCGCAGACTTTATAAGAGCGCTTGTTTGTGCAACACCTGAGACATCTTTTCTAGAACCGGGCGTTGGTACAGGATTGAATGTTCTTCCTCTCGTCAGACGTGGCTATTCCGTGACCGGAATTGATGTTTCTCTGGAAATGCTTGCTCAGTTCCGTCAGAAATTAAATATCACTCCGCCCAATTTGAAGCTTATTCACGCTGATGCCTCACACTTACCTTTTCCAGACAACTGTTTTGACGTTGTGCTAACTGTTCATACGATCCACACTGTCTCTGATTGGAGAGCATTTTTAGACGACATTGATCGAGTGCTTAAGCCTGGAGGCTTTTATCTCAATTGCCAATGGATTACTCCACCAGCCCGAAGGGAATTTGAAGGCTACTTCCGAGAGGTGCTATCTAAGTATGAAGGATTAAAGCAAGAATCGAAGCGTGTTGATGCGGTAATACAAGAGATAGATGTGGAAGGATATTTACATCGAAAAGGGTACGTATCAAATTATTTCGTAGCTAAGAAATGGACAGTTAGCAATACGGTGGAGGAGTTACTTAGTTTTTTCAAATTGCGAGCATACGGTTTATGTTGGCGGGTATCAGATGAGATGTTTCATCAGCTAATGAACGAGTTTGAAGAGTTTTGTATAAGGCATTATGGTTGTTTGGAAATAATTCTTGACTCTGAAGCTAAGTTTGAAATATGGGCTTACAAAGCAGTCTGACGGTGGCATTTGTTCTGCTACCCGTCGTTCGCCAGAATTAGTGTTGGTGGCTGTGCTTCGCTAAAAAGTTGAGCATTACGAGCGCACGTGACCCGTTCAAGGCAATAGTTAATGGTTTTAAACCAAATGGTACGCTTGTTAAGACTAAACCCATTACCTGACTTGTTCCCAGGCGGAGCCTGGGAATGCCTTATGATATCATGTCCGGTCAATCGCCCATAATAAAACTCGTTTGTAGTAAGGACTTTAGTCCTTGCTTAGGAGCGCGGCTAGGACTGAAGTCCTCACTACAAACTTATTAAGGTTATTTAACCGGACATGATATGAGAGGTGCCTCCTGGTTTTACGGTCGGCAGAGCCGACCAGAATTGCGTTACAAGGCAGCAGCCCTGGAACGAGAGACAAAGAACCTTTATTTGACAGGGATTTGAGATCGGGTGTGCCATTCGGTTTTAAACCAAAAACCAAGACTTGATTTTGTATGAATTTCTATGATAGGCTTTGTTCATTCATAAAGTATCATTAGTTGATAAACTTGCCGTATTTTATAGTGGCACAGTCTGCGTGTCACTCTGCAAAACCATAGATTCGACGAAACGGGAGTCACCCCTTATGCCAAAAGACTGGTTTGAATGGCACGACCTCTACAATACTGAAGCAAAATTGCAGCAGCGCCTGCAAATTGTGCGGGAATACATTTCTTACAGCTTGGATGCATCGCCACCGGGAATCATCCGTGTAGTGAGTGTTTGCGCGGGCGATGGACGAGATTTACTAGGAACCCTGGAAAATCATCCTCGTGCAAAAGATGTTCATGCACGACTCGTTGAGCTAAATCCGCTGCTTGTTGAACGTGGACGAGCAACCATAGAATCATTGGGTTTAGCAAAGCAAATAGAGTTGATCAATGGTGATGCAACTATCTCGGACAACTATGTAGGAGCAGTACCAGCAGACATTGTGATTGTATGTGGTGTCTTTGGCAATCTTGCTGATGAAGCTGAACTCAATCGCTTGCTGACTAATTTGAGTTTTCTAAGTAAACAAGGTGCTTTTGTACTCTGGACGAGGGGACATTCTAACGGTATTCCCTACTCTGAAACTGTCCGTAAATTTTTGCGTTCGGCTGGATTTGAGGAAGTGAACTTCAAACTCACTGCGACAGGAGATATGGGGGTAGGTATTCATCGTTACAGTGGCGAAAATGTAGCTGCACCCAAAGAGCAACAGTTATTTGCGTTTTCCGGCATTCCAAATAAAGCGAGGTAAAAAATGTCTATTCAGAACACAGCATCCACCTGGGAGCAACTGTTTGAGATTGCTCAAAAAAATACCTCTGCTCGACGAGTGCGTAGACCGGGGCAGTCCCCTTCTACTGCGCCAATCCCAAGCAGTGTCCATAAACTTCCTCCAGATACGACACCGCCAGTCCTCCTATACCGAGATACTAACTCTTGGTGTCCTTTTTGTGAGCGGGTTTGGTTCGCCTTAGAAGAAAAGGAAATTCCGTTTGCGACGGAGTTTATCGATCTGAGTAACAAACCTAAATGGTATACCGATCAGGTTCCCACAACCCTTGTCCCCGCTGCGAAAATTGAGGGAGAGTTAGTGTATGAATCTAAAGATATTCTTTTAGCATTGGAAGAACGATTTGGGACAACCCTGCTTCCTAATGACCCAGAGGAAAACGCCGTTGCTAGGCAGTTGGTTGAAGATGCTGAAACCAATGGTTTTAGAGATATTGCCTATAAATTCCTGAGAGAAACACCTGCAGATACTAATGAGCTAGCAAACTTACAGGCAGCGTTTGAAGCTAAATTAGATGAGCTTGAGCAGGCTTTAGCTAAATATCCTGGTCCCTATTTTTTGAGTACGTTTAGCCTGATAGACATTATGTATAGCCCCCATCTTGATCGGTTGGCGGCTAACTTACCTGTGTACCGAGGTTATCACATCAAGGGAAATCCACGCTTCCCTCGCATCAACGCTTGGTTTGAAGCACTCAATCAGCGTCCTGCCTATCATCGGGTCAAATCAGATAATATCACCAACAATTTACTCGTGCGTCGAAGATTCGGCTTGGAACCAATAGGGAATCCCTTGCCTCTTGATGCAGCAGACAGCCAGTCCATTCAATATCGGGCAGAAGCTGCTGAGAGATTAAGCGATAATCGGGAAGCGGCTATAGGAGACATTCTGAAAAACTCCGGTGTTCAGGCTTTAGCGCCAGATGGTGAGATCTCGGCAATCAAAGAAGCGGTTGATCTTCACCTCAGACTACTAGCAGAATATCTCCTCAATGGGAATGGCGCACCCTTACCGGGTGGACGGACGGGTGGTAAGGACAGTACTGATACAAATGTAGCTGCTGTAGGAGCCATTACTCTGGCATATGTGAGGAATCGCATCTGTGCGCCACGGGATATGAGTGCTGGTGCGGCAACTGCTTTCCGGGCGGCTGCCGATAAAGTGTTGGCATCTATTTATTAAGGAAAGCCGTTCACTTACAGCAGTTTTCAATTGAACCCGCGCCACATTGTAAGGGCGCGGAAACCGCGCCCCTACGGTGAGTCCAGCCCCTACGGCGGGTTTCCCGCCGTAGGGGACTGGCGAACCCGAAGGGTTATATTGTGGTCAACCCGAATGAAATCCGCTCTCCAGTAATAGCGCACCTACTTCTGATTCTGAACTTTTGCATTACCTGATATCTTGCACCATTCGATAGTTCGTGTAGGGTGCTCATATCCAGCCCTTTCAATGCGAACAAATGAACTACGCGCATCAATGA
>CAZZYE010000111.1:0-13139 GCA_964658145.1 uncultured Stigonema sp. | reverse complement strand
TCAGGAGTCAGGAGTCAGGAGGTCATCAGGACTCAGGAGTCAGGAAATAGGATCTTCAATAAAAGATGCTTTGCTTGTATGCACACTCACCATTCTGAAATCTTGCACTACGCTTTCACCCGCCGACGATTCAAATCGCAGGCTGATAGCGAAAGTCCTCTCAAGAGGACTATAAAATCATATTTGTACTCGTTCCCAAACTCAGTCTGGGAACGCATTCTTAGAGGCTCCGCCTCCAATACTGTTAGGTGTGGGGTTTTTGGTGAGAAAATCAAACGTGTAGAGACGCGACGCCAGTTGCTTCAAGGAGGCATTGCCTTTCGGCAGTCGCCTAGGTCGGGAAACCCTCCTACAGCGCTGCCTCACCAACGCACTGGCTCAAATTTCGCCTCTCTACAGAGGTTATCGGTAGGTAATTTACTTATCCAAACCGTATTAATTCCGCCTTCAATATTACAGCTAAAAAACCTATGGGAAATGCGAGGCAGAGCCTCGCTTAAGGCATTCCCTGACAGAGTCAGGGAACGAGAAAGGAGTAGGGAATGGGGCTTGGAGGGTAACAATGTGGCTTGATAGTTTAAACATTTTGGCAGAAGTTGGTGTCGATGATATTCTCAACAATGGTCAGACAACAGTACAAAGCATTGCCAATAGCTGGGATCGTCAATGGACGGACTTATTACAAACTGACACCAACAATAACTTGTATGGATCGCTGACAAATTTGGGCATTTTTTTTGCCGTAGGAACCTTGCTGTTTTTCATGATGCAATGGCTAAGAGATATGATCGATAGCGAATCTTCTCGTCCGCTAAGAGAGTTGATTTGGCCATTTGTTGTCGTGGCACTCTTAGCAAACGCCGGCAATGGAACTATACTATCTAATCTGACACTGGAGGTGCGCAATTATATCACTACTGTGAATCAGCAAGTGGTGAAAGCAGCTGATGTGGAGCAAAATTACCAGCAAGCACTTAATATGAGCGTTGCGGAAGAAGTTGCTGGTTCTTTTTTACGTCCTTGTCAGGCATTTAGTGGCGATCAACAAACTGAGTGCTTTGTCAAAGCTGCAGACAAAATTAACCAACTTTGGCAGGGATACAGAAGTTTATACGGCAACAGGGGTTGGATAGATAAACTAGAAGCAAAGGTAAATCAAATTACAGATAATAATGGTAGTGTATCGGAAATTGCATTTGATTCTTTGCTAGGTTCGACAGTACAAACTAGTATAAAAAACTTTTTAATTTCCTTGCAATTTGCTTTCCAGAATTTGATAGAAGCCACAATGTTGCTCATAGCAGCTTTAGGACCACTGGCGGTAGGTGGGTCTTTGCTACCTGTAGCTGGTAAACCAATTTTTGCATGGCTCACAGGGTTTTTATCTATTGGAATTGCCAAAATTTCATTCAGTATTGTTGCTGTGTTAACGGCTACAGTAGTTGTCAATATAACAGTCCTGGATGCTAATGATTACCCTGACTTGATGTGGTTTATAATTTTTATGGGAATTTTGGCGCCGATTTTATCTTTGGCTGTAGCTGCTGCTGGGGGATTTGCAGTATTCAACGCGATTAGCAATACGACTTCGTGGGTGAGGAATCAGGTATGAAAAATTAAAAATTAAAAATGGTGAATACTAGTAGTGGTAGTACCAATTCTCAATGAAGTTGCGCTTAGTTTTACGACCCTATAGTCGTCCCGACAGGTGGAGGATGAAAGGAGCGATCGCATCTAGACACAGAAACGGTATAAGCATCCGAAGTGCTGAATATTGGAACAGCTTGAGGGGTAATTTGCAAGGGGGAATCGGGAAATGGTACGGTTACTGGAAAAAAGAAAACGAACAGTGAGTTTTTTGGCAATCTTTGCGATCGCTACCCTAGGTCTCCATCTATTCACTTTAATTTTATTAATACTCCAAGGGTTGAATATTCGCGCACTAAATCTTCAAAAATCCCCTACATACGTGCAGCTTGTTGACGGTAAACCAGTAACTGTTCCCAACGATTTGGAACGAGAACCAGAAGCAATTCGTCAATTCGTCAGTAAAACGATGACGTCAGTGTTTAACTGGTCTGGGACGCTTCCACCACAAACCATCGAACAAGTCACAAACCCTACATTAGATCCAGGAATAACTATTGCAACCCCACAAGGCAGTAAAAAAGTTACGACAAGCAGTTGGATTGCTAGTTTCGCCTTATCAGAAGATTTTCGCAGAGGTTTCTTAGCCCAAATTGCCGATTTGACCCCACCAGAAGTCTTCTCTAACAACCCCAATCTAGCTATATCAGGACAGTTAGTTATTAAGCGAATTTATCCTCCTGTAAAGATTGCACCTGGTCAGTGGGAAGTTGGTATAGTTGCTAACCTTATTCAAAAAAAACGTTCTGAAGATAAAAAAGTAATAGTTCCTTTTAACAAAGATTTGATTGTCAGCGCAGTAGATACTTTCGTGTATCCATTGGCAGACACAACTACCGCTTTGCAAAAAGCAATTTATAGCGTCCGCGCTGAAAAAATGGAAATTAATGAAGTTCGTGATTTGTGTTTACTTGATGAATATGAAAAGCCGAATGGACAACAATTTCCCTTCTGCCAAGATAGAAGAAATCCTGGCAGCTTTACAGCCCCCGCGGCGACTCCTTAATCAAAAACCTAACCCCCCTGCCCCCTTCCCTACAAGGGAAGGGGGAGAGTCTTACTCCCCTCCGCTACGAGGGGAGGGGTTGGGGAGCCAGCGCGCATGAGGAGGGTTTCCGACGCCAGTTGCCTGCGACGGGAAACCCGTCTTCAGCACTGGCTCCTCCGTAGGCGACTGGCGTGGAGAGGTTCTTCTAGGACTACTGAATTGGCTCCCATATGAAAATCTTTGAAATTTCAACTAATAATTAATAATGCGATTAATTACCCAAGAAAACCATAGAACTAACATACTCCCATTGTTAACAGTAGCAACATTTTGTTTACATCTATTTACCTTATTGTTACTGATGTTTGATGGGTCATTGTTGCAGCAGTTGAGTCGCAAATCAACTGCTTCAAGTTTGGTACAACTTGTAGATGGTAGTGTTCTAACAGTAGAACCCAAACCAAATTTAGAGCGTAATCAAGAGACAATTCGCCGCTTCGTAGGTGAAACCATGACTTTAATGTTTACGTGGTCGCAGAAACAGCAGCCAAGAACAGTCTTGCAAATTAGTTCTGATTTGGTGGCTGATGATTTTAGGAAAAAGTTCGAGTCAATAATTACTAATTTGAATACAGGAAATCAATTTGAAAATCTAAGTAGAGGTACTGAGAATGTATTGGTGTTACAAAGAATTTCTCAACCAACACCAATAGGAGATAGCAAAGGCAAGTGGAAAGTGGAGATTTATGCCAATAGTTTAAATTTTGGCAGTGCTGATCAACTGGGAAAGTCAGTTCCTTTTAATAAGCAAATTTTAGTGCGGGTAATAGATAGGCAAGCAACCTCAGTACCGAATGCACCGCTGCCGTTGGACTTAGCAGTTCACCGTCTCGGCGAAGCAGGCCTAGAAGTGTATAATGTTTGTGATATAGAAGATAATAAATGTTCTTGAAATTAAAAAGTTATATTTATGAACTCAGAAAAAACCCCTCCACAACCTTCTCCAAACCATTCTCCCGACTTAGAATCACGGATGGCAAGATTGGTTGGTTTGGAAGAAGAACCTCCATCTTATGATGAAGATTCAGCGACCTTGAGACAGCCACAAAATTCTGAACCAACAGAAGTTCAGACGGAGCAACCCTTGTCGTCTAACCCGTTTGCCAAGGCAGGCTTGGTGGGGGCTGGAACCCTAGCTGTGGTTGTATTTGCGGGTGCGTTTTTGACACAAATCATGAGCGGCAATAATAACAAGCAGAAAGTTGTGACACCAACCGTGCGAGTACAGCCAACTAGAGAACCGCACCTTCAGCAGCAAGGAGAAGAAATAGAGGCGCTGAAAACAAAACTTGCCCTTGCTCAACAAGCAAACGATGTGAAAGCTGCACAACAACAGCTTAGAGGTGAAAGACCGACAATACGTTCTACTCCACGGGTGGAAAGACCAGTCTCTAGACCAACAGTGGTAGTGCAAAGAATACCTGCACCTACTCCTACACGTCCTGCTTACGTACAGCCTCGGGTCATCACAATTGAGCGTGTCGTCAAAGTACCCCAGCCTGCAGCCACAAAAGCACCCACACTTCCACAACAATTACCAGTAGTGCCGCCCAGCATTGAACCTTCGGTGCAAGCAACTCCGACTCCACAACCTACACCAGATCCTCTCCAGGAGTGGGCAAGGTTATCGAAGTTGGGTAGCTACGGTCAGTCAAATCCTAGTGATAAACAAAGCCCAAGTAATATAACAGTTGCTCAGCGACCTATAAGTGCTCCGCAACCCACACCTTCCCAAAACCCAAACCCGACTCCTGTGGCGAGCCAAGTAACACAAAAGGGGAATGCCAAATCTACAGTGGTAGGGAGTAGAGCCAAAGCTAAGTTGGTGACAGCTGTTTATGGGGAAGCTACAAGCCAAAACACTTATAATAGGAATAGTAATAATAATAATAGGAATAATAGCGGCAATAATATTAGCGATAATAGTAGCAGCAGTGAGGTATTTGTGGCGCAGTTAACGGAACCATTAAAAGCTGCGGATAATAGTATTATTTTACCTAAAGACACACAGTTACTATTTAACGTTGCATCCACCTCTGAGAAAGGCTTGATGCAGCTTAATGTATTCAAAGTCAGTTATCAAGACAAAGGTAACCGCATAGAAAAGAGTGTGCCGCAAGGTGCTTTAGTGATGCGTGGTAGTAGTGGTGGTGCTGTATTAGGAGAACAACGTCAAACTAAAGAAAAGTCGCAGCTCGCAAGTACTGTCCAAGAAGGCGTTCTGGGGAGTGTTGGTCAAATAGGAGAGGAAGTGAACCGTCCTGATACAACAGCGGTCGGACCGGGGTGTAATACTACTACTACTACTACTAATATTTTAGGATATTGTGCCCAGCAAACCACATATCCACGAAATATCCTAGGTTCAATTGCACAAGGCGGTTCAAAAGCTATCCTTCCTGGACTGACCCGACGCAGCCAACAGGCAATCCCTCCAAGGTCGGATCGAAATAACGTTTTTGTTATGTCAGCAGGAAAAGACGTTGAATTGTTTGTCAATAAAGAAACGCAGCTTTGATATAGCAATCCGATTTGATTTGTGAGATATTGCTTGAGGGTCGTCATTTGCCAAAAATGAAAGCTGTGAGGTGGGCATTGCCCGCAATTATTTCTGTGCATGGGTTACAAGGTTTTGGTGGGCAGTGCCCACCCTACGTTTAATTTTGTTCACCTACTTAATTGGCTAGTAGCCATTAGCTATTAGCAAGATATGAAACATTGAATTCAGTACTAGTTGATGAACAACACCGACTTTCAAGAAAATACCCCACATAATCCCTATCTCCTCCCTCTGGTTTCCCTTGTGTTCTTAGTGGCAATGTTATTACTAGCACCTCGTGTTCTGGCTAATAACGCTATTTTGCGTTCCATATTTTCTTGCCAAGCCCAAGGTTTAGGGGGAGCTATACCTACCATTACAGTTTGGTATCAGCAAGGAACAAACTTAAGCTTTGTCCCGGCTGGAGAAATAATTAAAAAAGTTTGGTTGGATGATCCGTCGCAGGTGACATTAGACTTTGATGGTCCGGTGTGCTTGCAGTTTGGTCAACAAAGTTCTAACACAGGTACCTCATCAGGCGACAACACAGGAGGAGATTGTGGAAGTTCAGCAGCAAACGTAATTCACATGAGACGAATTCAAAAACTAGCAATTCCTGGACTTCCCAACACTGACTCTACACTTTTAACAGTGGTGACGGAAGGGCAAGGCAAAAAAAAGGTGTACACCTTCCAAGTTCTCTATGGTGGAGGCACCCCTGAATATAATACTTTAGCAGTTTTCTCTGATCCCACTTCTACTAATAGTGAAACGCCTTGTGTCAGAGCAGGCAAATAACTAAGCTGTCACGCCTTTAAATTGCATATTTATTAGGGTGGGTAATTGGGAAAAAGCAAGATTTCTTTAGTTTCCTAATTGCCAGGGTCAGCTTCGCAAGTGTGCTGACCCGATATAGCAATCCGATTTGATTTTTGAAAAAATCTCAGTAGTCTAGTAGGGTGCGTTAGCGCAGCGTAACGCACCGAAAGCTTGGGATGGTGCGTTACGGACTTCGTCCTAACACACCCTACGTGTATTTTACTAATTGCCAGAGTCAGCGTCGCAAGCGTTCTGACCCCATAGATATAAATAGCCTTAACCTACACCAACCGAAAAATAAACGGATAGCGGTAGGATAAATTAGGATCGCTAAGGACTTTAACAATAGCAATAATTGGCATTATCCAACTAATAACAAACAACACAAACAACAGTGGGAAGCCAATTGCAACAAAAATCAACAGTGCAAAGATAACTCCATAGATGTAAAGGTTAATGTGGAAATTGAGAGATTCCTTGGCATTTTCTTTAACAACTGGATCGTTGCTGATCAACAAAATTGCAATAGGTATCCCAATAGATACAATTGTAGAACTAAAAAATATTGCTCCATGACTTAAGGCTGACAAAAGCTTTCGTTGAGCGACTTCTTCCATACCACAGCCTCCGTGCTATCTGATGCTTGCTATCACTCTTTGATCCTATTGTGGAAACTTGATTTTGTCACCATTCTGCCAGAAGATATTGAAACCCCATGCTAACGCACCCAATATTAACAATAACGGTGTTAACCAATCATCCCAGCGCACAAATAAGGTCTGGGTTTGGCGTCGATAGATTGTTTCTGCATGAACTTCGTAAGTGTTATGTCCTGATATCCACCTCGTTCTGCCGTGGGGATTGACAAAAGCTGAATATCCAGTATTAGTTGCCCGCACTGCCCATCTATCAGTTTCGATCGCCCGCATAACATCCTGTGCATGGTGCTGGGCTGGCATAGCTGCACTGTAATGAGCATCGTTAGAAGCACTGAGGATAAATTCTCCACCCGCAGCAGCTTGATGGCGAAACAGTTCAGCAAAAGCAGATTCGTAACAAATACCCACAATAGCACGACCAAAAGGCGTGTCAAACACCTGATTTGGCGGACCCGCAACTTGGTGTTCGTCTAAAGGTGACAGCCGCTTCACAATCCCACCTAAAATTGCCTCAAAAGGAATGTACTCTCCTATCGGCACCATCTTTACCTTACCGTAGCGGCTCTTAATTTCACCGTTACCAGAGAAAGTAAACAAACTATTTGTGTAGTTGTTTCCGTGTTTATCAAAACCGCCAATCCATGCAACTACGCCTTTTTCTCGAACTGCTGCAACTAAAGAACTCCGCATAATATCATCCTCAGAAAAAGGCAAAGCTGCTTCTGGGGTTAGCACTGCATCTACACCTTGATCTGCTAATGTTAGATATCCAGACGTGTAACCCTCAATGGCGCGACGAAAACCTTCTGGATAAAGCTTGATTTGGTTAGGGACATTACCTTGGATAATTCCCACCTTCAATGCTGCTTCTGGTGGTTGGGCAAGGGGACGGCTGTATAATCCGAAACCAATCAGGTGGAAGGTAATGAATAGTGCACCAGCGATCGCTAAATATTTATTAACGAACCGCCAAGACAAGGCAGTGCGTTGCGGAGCCAGTGCTGTTCGCGAAGCGTCTCCGTCAGGAGAAGACGGGTTTCCCGTCGCAGGCATCTGGCGTTCGGGTTCCCCGCTTTGAAGCAACTGCCGTGCCAAGGACGCCAAGATTTTCTCTGCGTCCTTGGCGCGACGCCAGTCGCCTCTGTCGGGAAACCCTCCTGCAGCGCTGGCTCCTCTGCGGTTTATCCACGCCTCTGCAATAAAACCATTAACTGCAACAATAGCTGCTGTGACAGCACTAGGTCCAGAGAGTTGACCGAGATGTAAAATTACCAAATTATGCGGACTTTGAGTGTAAGAAAGAGAACTCCAATATAACGGACCAGCACTCCAAAGCCCTTCTAAACCACACCAAAGGGCAACACCAATTAAGACACGAATATACGGATTTTTAATGAAAATCGCCCTCATAACGATCGCCCAGATTGCGACTAATGCCGCTCCCCAAAGAGTAATGAATGTCCAGCAAAAGAGGGCGATCGCTAGACTTGCCAACCAAGGAACACCCATCCAAGTCATTGGATGAATCCCAGTAATCCAAGATAGGGCAACACCGTGATAGCCGATACCCCAGGCAACGGATGACCTAACGGATGTAACGGATAACTTATCTCTGGGAGTTACAGATAACCTATCCGTTACATCCGCTACAACATCCGTTGCCACAACTAATACCCACAGAGGAACTAGGGCAATCCATGCTAGAAACCATGCTCCCACAGGGGCAACCGTAAGCCCCATTAAAATCCCACTAGCTAAAGCAATTAGGTAAGAAGGTAACGAACTATACTTCTCTCCCCACTTCTTATTCCGCCTCTGCCACATCACCAGTATCTGGAGGAACTATTGCTACTCCGGTAATTGCATCATCTTCGTCTAGACGCTGCACTCGCACACCAGTTGCCGATCGCGATTGTACAGAAATCGCATTCACTGCCTGACGGATGATTATGCCGCGATTAGTCACCATCATGATTTCATCGTCATCGTTGTTGACAATTTGTAGGGTTGCCAGTTGGTCTTTGATTTTGCGGTTTTTAAATTTGGTTGCCATTAAACCCTGACCAGCACGATTTTGCAAGCGGAACTGGGCAACTGGGACGCGCTTGCCATATCCTGCCATTGTAATCACTAACACCCAAGGACCAGTACTGGTATTCCCTGGTACTTCCGTGGACTCCTCATTCTCGATCTCTTCGATTTCGATATCTTCGATGTCGGCTTCTGTGTCTGTATCTAAAGTGGCAAGAATTGCGGCAGGGAGAATATCCATACCGACAAGATCATCTTTTTTATTGCGCAGTTTCATGGATTTAACCCCACGAGTTGCCCGTCCTAGGGGACGCAGTTGTTCGTGGTTGCATCTAAAGTGAATCGCCATGCCTTGACGGGAACCAACGATCACGCTGTCTTCCGCTTTAGCGCGTCGCACCCACCGAAGCTGGTCGCCTTCTTCTAAGGAAATGGCAATCAAACCATTGGCACGAATGTGGCTAAATGCTGCCAATTCGGTTTTTTTGATGTTACCGCCTTTGGTGAGCATTACTAGATATTCATCGCTGGTAAATTCGTCAACAGGTACAATCGAGGTGATTTTTTCCTCTTTAGGAATTGGCAGCATTTGCACAATTGGTGTACCGCGACTGGTACGGGAGCCTACAGGGATTTGATAAGCTTTTAGGCAGTAGACGACACCGCGATCGCTAAAGAATAAAACACTGTCATGGTCGCAGCAAGTCAAGAAATGCTCAACGGTATCATCATCTTTCACCTTTGCTGCTGCTTTGCCTCTGGTAGCACGGCTTTGTGCTTCAAAGGTGTTGACTGGCATGCGTTTGATGTAACCTTGCTCAGTCAGCAGAATGATCGCTTTTTCATTAGCAATCAAGTCACGGTCTTCTATTTCTCCTTCGCCTGGTAAAATTACCGTGCGCCTCGGAGTGGCGTGGAGTGCTTTTATTTGCGTGACTTCGGTTTCAATGATTTCCAGAATTCGCTCTCGCCGTGCCAAAATATCTTGCAAATCAGCGATTTGCGTTTGTAAGTCTTCGTGTTCGGAGCGAATTTTGTCTGCTTCAAGAGCTGTCAAACGCCGCAGTTGCATTTGTAAAATTGCATCTGCTTGCGCTTCCGAAAGACCGTATGTTGTGATTAACTCTCCTTTAGCTGTAGGCGCATCAGGTGCATGACGAATCAAGCGAATAATCGGATCTAAATGTGCTAGGGCAATCAATAACCCTTGCAGTATGTGATCCCGTTCCTCAGCTTTCCGCAGTTCGTATCGGGTGCGTCTGATAATTGATTCAATACGGAAATCCAAGAAAACGTTTAAGAAGTGCTTGAGGGTGAGAAGCTGGGGTTCGCCATTTACCAGCGCCAGCATGTTCGCCCCAAAGTTAGCTTGTACCGGCGTTTGCTTGTAGAGGTTGTTCAGCACTACGCGGGGATAGGCATCGCGCTTTAGTTCGATGACAATTCGCATGCCGTCGCGATCGCTTTCATCCCGGATATCTGCTATCCCCTCAATACGCTTTTCGTTCACCAACTCAGCGATTTTTTCAATCAGCGCCGCTTTATTGGTTTGATAGGGCAATTCTGTGATAATAATTGCTTCTCTTTCTGGGCGTCCCCGCTGTTCTATTGTTTCAATATTAGCTACACCGCGCATGGTGATGCTCCCGCGCCCGGTGGTATAAGCTTCTTTAATTGGTGCTGTTCCTAGAATCTGACCTCCGGTAGGAAAGTCAGGTCCGTGGACATACTGCATTAACTCGATGTCAGTGATTTCTGGATTGTGAATCAGTGCTACCAACCCATTAATCAATTCACCCAAATTGTGGGGGGGTATGTTAGTTGCCATTCCCACAGCAATCCCAGAGGAGCCATTAAGCAGCAACTGTGGTATACGTGCTGGCATGACTGTTGGTTCTTGCTGAGAACCGTCGAAGTTATCGACAAAATCTACGGTTTCTGATTCAATATCTTGTAGTAAGGCGACACCAGTTAATGCTTGCAAGCGGCATTCTGTGTATCGCATCGCCGCTGGTGGGTCGTTGTCTACTGAACCGAAGTTACCATGCCCTTCGATTAAGGGCGATCGCATAGAAAAGTCCTGCGCCATCCGCACCAAAGCGTCATACACTGCTGTGTCACCGTGGGGATGATATTTACCCAGTACTTCCCCTACCACACGCGCACATTTCCGAAAGGGCCGTTCATGGATCAGCCCTAGTTCATGCATTGCGTAGAGAATGCGACGATGCACAGGTTTCAGACCATCCCTGGCATCTGGCAGCGCCCGACCTACAATTACGCTCATGGCGTATTCCAAATAAGACCGGGACATTTCGTTCCGCAGATCGGTCGGGATAATCCTCTCCTGAGAGGTTGTCATAACCTAAATAACTCCAAAAATCGCAAGTTTTAGCCTTTAAGCCGAAAAAATAGCAAAATTATTTCCAATTTCCCTTGAATAATTGCTATATCTTTATACAATTCTAGCACATCTTCGTGTTTTCAGGCTGGGAGAGTAAACTTATAAAGGGGAATTGCTAATTGCTAATTGTTGATTGTTAATTGCCAGTCTGACCTTACCCACTCCCCATTCCCCCTATGAGTGAATAGCTTCTCGTGGAGATTTGAGTTGAGACTCAATTAAGGGAACTTTAGGTGCGAGAAAAAATCCAATCAAACTGGCAAAGAGGATTGGAGTGAAAGGACTAAAGTTGGTCAATTTCGACAGTAGCAAAGTTGTACTTACAGGTGTGCGTGTTACGGCTGCATTGACAGCCGCCATTGTACAGATCATGGCAAGGGTAGGATTGATACCAGGAGTTAAGGCTGCTACTGCTTTGCCAACACAAGCACCAGTGAAAAATAGAGGGATAATAAATCCACCCCGCCATCCACCTGTGACTGTAACACTGATGGCAGCCATTTTACCAAAGGCAAGCGCAAATAAGAAAACAGAAGGAAAGCTCTGGTTGACGACGGTATCTAACTCTTCATGTCCAAAATAACGGGTTAGAGGCAAGAGGGCGGCTAAAATGCCCAGTACTAGCCCCGCTAATGTTGTGCGGAGATAAATTGGTCCGGGAATTCGAGCGCATACGGCATCGCACCCACGAAAAATGCCTATAAATATCCATCCCACCACCGCCCCTAAGATCCCGAAAACGATCGCTATGGCAAAATCATCGATATTTTCTAGGCGGTACTGAGGGAAATGCCAGGTGGGCGCAATCCCCAAGTGTGTAATTGCTGCAAACACCAGATAACTAGCGCAACTGGAAATAATGGCCGGCATCAGAGCTTCGTAATACTCCACAATATGCTGATGGTGCAAAATCTCTAGGGCAAAAATTGCCCCGCCAAGGGGTGCACCAAACAAGGCAGTGAAACCCGCAGCCATTGCTGCTAAACTCATGGATCTGAGATCTTCACCTTCGAGTTTTAGGCGATCGGCAACCCAAGTACCAAAAGAGCCTGTTACCTGTACCAAGGGTGCTTCTGGACCAGCACTACCACCAGCCGATATGCTGATTAGGGAAGCCAGAATCATCGAGGGATTTTGACGAGCATCCAGACGACCGCCGCGAAAATGGATATTATCAACAATCAAGGCGATTTCACCAGGATTCCCAAGGAAATGAATCACAAGCCCAATAACCAAACCAGCTATTGGCATCACTATCAGGAGACTAAGACCCTGAAATATTTGCAGTTTGTGAGTTATGAGTTCTAGGACATTCCAGTACAACCCAGCAAATAAACCACTAACAGTCCCCACAACAACCCAGCGTAATACCCAACGTGAAATCATGAAAGGATTACGCAATGCTTGTCCAAAAAGCTGAGAGAACATCCATCGTTGAGTTTGAGTCGCGCTGTTGCGCTTGTTTGGTAGCACTGCTGATTTTCCCGATAATTTAGTCTAGAGAAGATGAAAGGAGTTAAGAGGAGCCAGCGCGCATGTTGTCGGTTTTCCCGACAGAGGCGACTGGCGTTCAGAAGTATTTATCATTCTGGCTCCTAACTCCCCCTAATCTACTCAATTTAAGCCTCAAGATAGTGTGTCCCTCACCGTAGCAAAGTCTAAGATGCGTGCGTATGTAGTTAGGAAAATAGTTATGGATAGCAAGGAAACTGTTCCCTCGCAAGCGGAAAAGATGAATCCAGAAGGGGATGCATCGCAATTAAGCCCAGAGGTACTCGACAAAATCAAACACCCTCCAAGCATAGACGATGTACTTCGGGAGCTACCACCAGATGAACTTAGGGGTAACCCTGGTTTAGTACCGGAAATGCTTGATGAACCATCTGATGAAATGACTGGCTTTACAAAAGATTAAAATATACTGGTGATGTTCTAGTCCATAGTCTATAGTCCATAATTTTATGACCATTGACTATTGACTAGTGACTATTG
>CAZZYE010000110.1:6877-13144 GCA_964658145.1 uncultured Stigonema sp. | reverse complement strand
CTCCCGTAAAGCGATCGATGTAGGATTCTACGCTTAGCGAATGCTTTTCCTTTACGACCAAGTTGTTCGCGCAGGTGTTCATATTGGCAAAGCAGACGAAAAGCTTGAAGAATTTCATTGCCAGAATAGGGATTAACCAGTATGCCATTTTCCCCGTGGCGAATTACATCTGTAACACTGCCCCAGGGAGAGGCAATGACAGGTTTACCGAAGTAACCAGCTTCTAGGAAAACGATACCACAACCATCAATGCTAGCGGCTTTGCTTTGATCCAACGTTAGCATTGCAAATATGTCACAAGCTGCATAGTAGCCAGCTAATTCACGACCAGTCACATATCCAGTAAAATGTACTCGTTGCTCCACTCGCAAGCGTCGCGCTAAAGAATAAAGTTCTGACTCACAAGGACCTCCGCCGCAAAGTATATAGTGGACATCCAGCCCCAGAGTCAGCAGTGGTGTTAAATTTTCAATGACTAAGTCAAAGCCTTTACGCTTCACAAACTTTCCTACTGAAAGAATAACTACTGCCGTTTCAGGAATGTTGTACAACTCCCGCATCCGGACACGTAAATCATCAAGATAACTTGAACGAGGATCAACGCCAAATTTTTCCCTTCTGACTATAGGGTTAATCACGTGGGTAGGGGTATCAAATCGGAAATGGGCGGTGAGATAATCTCGTGTTAATGAACTTTTACAAACAATTCCTTTGGCTCGTTTGAGTGTAAGTTCAAATAGTGACTTTAAGATGTAGTTGCCTAAAGTACACAGAATATCATTACCATGTACGTAGATAAAAAAGCGAATAGGAAGAAGATAGCTTAGTAGCAATAGTGATATAAAGTCGTATCCGTGACCCCACTCAATATAACGGTAGTGATAGCGAAAATAAAGTTTTATTGCTAGCACAAATGACCAGACTATATTCAGGAAAGCTTGCAGGATACTCCCGATCAAACCACTATGGTTGTATGTAATATTTGGCCAGCGATATACAGGAAACTTTTGTGTTTTGTCAAATGCTTTATCTCCTGAACAACCAGCTACCAACGCAATCACACGCTCTGGGTCTTGCAGACAGCGATTATAAATATATTCCTCAATTCCGCCCGAAGAAGGCAGGAAGGTACGGGATATAACTAGGATGTCTGGATATGCAGTTTTATCCCTGATTTTTGTCTCTAAGTGTGAAATATTTTCCATGCAAAATTTGATAACTAACCTTTTAAACAGCAGGAAAAATCTGTAGGAAATTTTATGATTTTATATTTTCGGGAGCTAAATTTTATGCCAAAATGCCAAAAATGTGCATTTAGCAGTAGACCACATTTTAGGGGCGGGGTCACCCCGCCCTCAGCCTAAAGTATGAAATTTTCATTCTTTGATCCTAGCCTGCGGTGATCTGAGAAACGCATTCTTAGAGCGTCTCCATCCTTTATACTTCATATTTTTTCTAAATGAAGGAGTCGGCAAAATAATATGTATAATATAAGACATAAATCTATTCAGGCTTTTCCTGATTGTTAAGAGAGAAATTGGAAGTTCGGTTATCTCCTCAAGAAATCCCTCCTCAGATCGCTACCTATTGAGAATAAGAAACGGTAAATTTGAAATGTAGCCTCTTACTAAGAGCTACTGCCAATCAACTACTCTGTAGGGCTACGGGCTGGCGTCACCTACGCACCGCAACACTCCTACCAGTATTGGTAGAAATCAAAACTGATAATATTTTTCAAGCGACTGTGTTATGCGTCAAAAACTACAACAAGCTATCAAACCGCTTTTCAAATCTCTGTTCATCTTGTGCCTTGTGTTGGGATTGACACTTGGTCACGCCGACGGTGCGCTAGCTGCCCGCAGTGGTGGTCGGATCGGCGGTGGTTCCTTCAGAGTCCCTTCAAGCCGCACCTACAATCCTCCTCGTACCTATGCTCCGGGCGGAGGCGGATACTATCCTAGTCCTTATGGTGGTGGTTTTGGCTTTCCTTTCGTGATTCCCTTTTGGGGTATTGGCGGAGGTTTTGGCGGTCTGTTTAGCATTCTGATTTTTATGGCGATCGCTAACTTCATACTGCAAGCCTTCCGTCGCACCACAAGCGGTGAAGCTGATGAAGTGGACTACAGCAGCAACTCACCTGTTTCCGTCACTCGTTTGCAAGTGGGAATGTTAGCCAGCGCCCGTGGTTTACAACCCGAACTCAACCACATTGCCGAAACTGCTGATACTAACTCCCCAGAAGGTAGATCTGAAATTTTACAAGAAGCAAGCCTTGCTTTACTACGCCATCCAGAGTACTGGGTATATGCAGGTGGTGGTACGCAGCAAGCGCGTCTAACTTCAGCTGAAGCAGAATTTAACCGTCTGGCGCTAGCAGAACGCAGCAAATTCACTGCAGAAACTCTTTCTAATGTCAATAACCAGCTAAAAGCTGCTACTCCCAAAGATGCTTTACCTGCTGCTGATGAACTTGATAATCCAACCCGTTTGATCAGCGAAGGACCTGGGGAATACATCATCGTGACTTTGCTGGCGGCGACCTTAGGTAAGTTCCAAATACCAGCAATTAACAGCACTGAAGACTTACGTCAAGCTTTACGTCAAATTGGCAGCATCCCTAGCGATCAACTGCTTGCCATTGAAGTGCTGTGGACTCCACAAGCAGAAGGCGATACCCTCACCACTAATGATTTGCTAGCAGAATATGCAGATCTGAAATTGGTTTAAATTGCAAATAAATTGCCCACAGGCTAGAAGCCTGGGGCTACCAAAACAAAGCCTGCCTGCGCAGGCTTATTTTATGACAGACAACTTGGTATTAATAGGACTTACGCACACTCTACCAATTCTTGGCGCTCTTGGCGTCTTGGCGGTTCGATGAATTAAGCTTTCTGGCAATTTTTGCGTAAGTCTTGATTAACTTTGATTTGCTTCGACATCCCGCTTGATTTCGCCTACGATCGCAGGTGAGTGCCAGCGTTGCCACAAAAACCAACCACTGCCAAGTATAATTAGCAGTAAGAACAGATAAGGTAACACATTAATCGGAGCAGGCGGCACCGGATACACACTACCCACGACCGGAATCAGCAAGAACAACACTGCCAGCACTGCCAGCACAACATTTATCGTTCGCAGCCTTTGCTGTTTATGGAGGTAGACGGGGGCAGCTACTGAAACCAGGATGTACGCCAACAGAAAGCCATAGGTGCAAAAAGTGCCGGTGTATTCAAAAATTTTCATTACCTTGATCCCTAGTAGGCTGAGGAGGGTTGGCACTAGGAATGTCAGCACCGCGCTGAAAGTTATCGCAACGTGAGGGGTCTGATTGCTTCGATGCACACGACCTAACGCTCGCGGCAGTAGCTTATGACGGCTCATGGAGAGGAGAATTCGCCCTCCTGCGGTGATAGAGCCGAGAGTGCAGGCAAACATGGTAATTGCGGCACCCAGCGAGATCGGCAGCCCAAAGAAGCTAACACCAGCAGAGTCAGCTAGGACATTGAGTGGCGCGTCGCTTTTATCAAGTGCAACTTTACTACCCTCAAAGCCTAGTATTTCCACGTAGGAGATGAAGATAAAGAACAACCCCACCCCCACCGTGCTGATCAATACCGCCCGTGGAATAAACTTAAGAGGCTTTTTAGCCTCCTCTCCTAGCGTGGTAGCACTCTCAAAGCCTACGAAGCAGAATACTCCCAGTACCAAGCCAAGCTGTAGATTCGGTAGTGAAACCGAATGCAATGACAGTTGTGCCATGTCTGGGGCAAAGCCGTGTTTCGAGAGTACAATCAACAATAGGATGAGAATTAATGTGACTGAGATGACTTGAACGCCCAGCATGAGAGTGGTGGACAGTTCGATCCCCTTGTAGGCTAGAAACCAAGCTAAGCCAGCGCCAATGGCAAAGAGTAAGAAGGGGTACACTTGGAAACCCAGTGGTTGCAACAAGACGTTGACATAGCTAACAAAGCCAGATAGAACAGCCATGCCAGAAACGGTGTAACCAATGCTGAGAGACCAGCCGCAGAGGACCCCAACTGTTGGACCTAGCCCTCGAGCAACATAGGTGTACATAGAGCCGGATGAAGCCTTTCGGCGAGCAAACTGGTTAATATTGAGACTGACAAAGACTAGCCCGATTGTCGCGATCGCAAATGCCAACCAGGTACCGTTGCCTGAGTGAGCAAACATTGGGGGTAGATTCAATATTGGGGTTGTCGCGGGAGCAATATTGGCGATCGCCAGCGACAGGATCGCGCCGAAGCCGAGACATTGAGATTTTAGACCCGTTTCACCGCCTTGACGGTGGGAAGAAGTGTCAACCAAAGTTGAATTCCCTCAATACTAATGTGTTTCACAAAATTGACCAAGTAGCGACAATCCGAAAGCCGCATATCCTAAGTCCACCGTCTGATTCGTTCCAGCTACGACTTGCACTACGGCAAAGCACTGAATTGAAACTCCAAGAACCACCCCGAAGTACGCGGCGATTATTATCTCCACCAAGTTCCCAAACTGTTCCATTTCTTGGTGCGCCATCGTAATTTTTGTGCCAAGGGTCAGCACACCATTCCCAAACTAGCCCATGCATATCGTATAATCCAAAAGCATTGGCAACCTTAAAACTGCCTACAGCTGTCGTTTCTTTGCGATATTTGGCTTTTGGTTCCAAAGCGTAATTATCGCTGCCGCTACAATTTGCTATTTCAGTGGTAATTGTTTCGCCAAAATGGAATGGTGTAGTGGTTCCAGCGCGACAAGCATATTCCCATTCTGCTTCGCTAGGTAAACGATAACTTCGTCCAGTTTTTTCCGACAGCCTTGCACAAAATTCCACAGCTTCGTGCCACGATATATTTTCAACTGGTCGATTTATGCCTTTGAATTTGGATGGATTGGGATTCAAGGATTGTTTAACTTTGGGTAAAGCGGCTACAGATCTCCACTGTGTTTGAGTTATGGGAAATTTCCCCATAAAAAAAGGTTTGATGGTGATTTTGTGTTGTGGACGTTCATCAGCATCCCCTTCATCGTCTGATGAACCCATCATAAAATTACCACCAGGAATTGCTACCATTTCCAGACTGATTGCATTACCCAAATCTTCCGCATAAAACTTTGCCGTCCCAATTTCACGGTTAATTTCTTTACCTCCCGCGTCTACTGTCACCACGTCAAATTCAAAGGAGTGTAAGGCGGGAAATGCTGATGTTATGTTTTGCGGTTGAGTTGGTGATTCATTTTGGGAATCTAAAAGTGGTTGTGCAACTGCAAATTTTTGAGAACTTAAGTCTTTGAAAACTTCTACTGCTGTTTGATACCTTTCTTTCGGCAAATGTTTCAGCAAATTATCCAGAATTTGTCCCAACTCGTCGCTAATATTAACACCTTTTTCCAGTAAATACTCTCGCCATAACCATTGACCGCTCATGGGATCGTAAAGAAGGTCATGAATCTGTCCATAAGCATCTCGTCTGGGCAAACATTGAGTTAAAAGACGCACACAAGTTACACCCAAAGAGTATAAATCACTGGCTTGACAGGCAAATCCAGCCATTTGTTCAGTTGGCGCATAACCAATTGTATAAATGACTGTAGCTTGTCTTGCTATACTAGTTTGTGTTACCTGCTTCGCACCGCCAAAGTCAATTAATACAAGTTTGTTATCTCTTTGACGGCGAATGATATTTTCAGGTTTGATATCCCGATGGATCACGTTATGTCCGTGAACGAATTCGAGAACAGGCAATAAATCAGCCAAAAGTTCCCAAATTTGTTGTTCACTAAAAGCTTTTTGCTGAAGTTCTCTTAAGAGAGTTTGCCCTTGAATAAATTCTTGCACCAGATTCAAGCACGAACCTTGTTCAAAGTAAGCAAGTAATCTGGGAATTTGCTGATGATTCTCTCCGAGTTCATACAACCGAAAAGCCTCTTCCTTAAACAATTGGGCTGCTTTAGTACGTTCGGAAGTTCCCTGAACTTGCGGAAAAAATTGTTTGATAACGCAAGGAGCATTTAGTCTATCTGCATCTTCTGCTGCATAAGTTCTGCTAAACCCGCCTTCGCCTAATAATTTTAATACCCGGAAGCGGTTTCTCAGAAGGTTGCCAAAGTTGCTTTGTCCGCAACTAATGCAAAATCTATTGCCGTCAGAGTTGAAGGGATTTGAGCAATTGGGATTTTGGCATATTTGCATAATGATCCGTAGATCGCATCTGATCGAAAGTTGACTCCATTGTTGGTTGTTAGTTGTTAGTTGTTGGT
>CAZZYE010000110.1:1728-6867 GCA_964658145.1 uncultured Stigonema sp. | reverse complement strand
CAATCAACAATCAACAAAACCTTGGCGAATACAGAAGAAGAATTTTATGTCTATGTTTATCTGTTTTTACAATCTAAATATGAATATATATGAGCGCACAGATTTCCATTGTAATATAGTACCCCGAAGCTGTTGATTTTGTCAAGTATGCCCGTCAGCCAGAAAATAATCAAGAGGCAAACTTTCAAAAGCGATCGCCTCTGCTTTAGCTCCCTGAGATCCATATTGAGCGTTCACTACCGGATCACTTAGTGCTAAAGAGTAAAAGTTAACTTTAGTTAAAATGCCTAGTCTCGCTCAAACTATAGGTGGTAACCTAAGTAACGTTAGCTAAGATTTAAATATTCAGCCTGATATAACAATCCTAAATGATTTGTGAAAGTAGAAACTGGGTTTCTTCGTGGCTCTGCGAATTTACAACTTAAATAGGATTGTACGATTTAACTAAGTAAGTCGAAAAAAAATAAATCATTATTGGTTCATAGTTGTGCGCAACTACAAGCCTTTATCCTCGATTTTACAAATTAGATGGTTTAGTATAGCAATCCTATTACATAGGTGAAAATTCCAGAAATACACGTAGGGTGGGCACATCTCGCGCCCTGTCAAGTTGGCTCAAAACACTGCTTTGGGAGTCGCCATTTTTCGATATTTAACCGTATCCCAAGGGGAGACGCTGCGCGAACGTGTTCTTCTCCCAAGGGGAGACGAGTAGCGCTACGAGCGTCGCTACCGCTTCAAAGATCGCGAACGTGCCTTCGCGGTTAAAAAATATTTTTGAACCACGAAGACGAGGGCAGCGCGCATTATGAGTGTTTCCCGACAGAGGCGACTGCCCGTCGCAAAGAACACGTTCGCGCAGCGTCTCGAAGAGAAGAAAAATATCATTTTTATGCTTCACCAAGACGCGGGCGCTTGTGGGCACTGCCCACCAAAACCTGGATATGGTGGGCAGTGCCCACCCTACACAAGTTAAAATTTTTCACAAATCATTTAGGATTGCTATATTAGCCGACCTACCTAACCTAACTTGCTCACTAAAGTCTAGTAAACACAGGAAGCTCTGTAATGGAACAAGAGCAGAGGCAGTTGTTGCACAGCTTTGAACGGTTTTGTGTCCTGACTAATGGCGTAGCTCATTTCAACAAATCCCAATTAGTCGGTTGACTGAATAATTAATAGCCGGTAAGTTATAGCAGTTCTCAGTTGTACCAGCCACAATATGAAACCTAACCCCCAGCCCCTTCCCTATAAGGTCCGGGGAGAAAATTAAAGCCTCTCTCCTCGTAAGAGAGAGGAATGGAAGCGAGGTCTGCGTGTGGTCTATTCATTTGAAAATCGCTCTTCTGTACGCAATATTTTTATCTAACGAGATAATTTTTTTGATACACATTGGATGCTTTTAGGCACGGGATAATAATTACGAATTCTGCTGACTCGTTACAACAGGCCTAAAAATCTGAGGTTATAAACCTATGTTTGGTAATTTTTCTCGACGTCAAATTCTCAAAGCAACTGGCGGCTTCATTACTGGATTAGCTGCTGTCAGAGGGCTTCTACACCTGATTAGGATTGATCCGGCTGACTCACAAAGCGCGAGTAACCCGATCGCGATCGAAAACTCCAAACCAGGCAGCCCTAGCAGCGAGTGGCAAATCCAAGGCGCAGGAGATACTAGCATCCAAGGCTTTGCCACTGACATCAGCGTTAACAAGGGAGATACGGTCAACTTTAAGATTCAAACTGATGCCTCCGCCTACAGCATCAACATCTACCGCCTGGGCTACTACGGTGGTCTGGGCGCTCGTAAAATGCCAGCCCAGCCCTCTTCACCACAGCCGCAGCAGCAACCAGCCTGCTTGACTGATAGCACTACCGGACTCATAGACTGCGGCAATTGGGCAGTTTCAGCTTCGTGGAAAGTTCCTGATGATGCGACATCAGGGATCTATATCGCCAAGCTTGTGCGCACCGACACCGGAGGAGCAAGCCATATCGTCTTCATTGTCCGGGACGACGCCAGCACGTCAGATCTGCTCTTCCAAACCTCTGATACAACTTGGCAGGCGTACAACAACTACGGCGGTCTAAGCCTTTATCCGCCAACAGATACTGGAGATAACTGTCCGCAGGCTGGTCGAGCTTACAAGGTGAGCTATAACCGTCCGTTCAACACCCGTGCGACTCACAGAGGCGAAGATTGGCTCTTCAACGGCGAGTACCCCATGGTTCGCTGGCTCGAAGCCAACGGCTACAACGTCAGCTACTTCACCGGCGTTGATAGCGAACTTCGCGGCAGCTTGATCCGCAATCATAAAGTTTTCCTGTCGGTCGGTCACGACGAGTACTGGTCAGGCAATCAGCGTGCCAACGTTGAAGCCGCCCGGAATGCGGGCGTCCATCTGGCATTCTTTAGCGGCAACGAAATCTTCTGGAAGACCCGGTGGGAAAACAGCATCGATGGGTCGGGGACATCTTATCGTACACTGGTTTGTTACAAGGAAACTCATGCCGATGCAAAAATCGATCCGCAGGACCCGCCCATCTGGACCGGAACTTGGCGCGATCCCCGCTTTAGCCCGCCCGCCGATGGCGGTCGCCCTGAGAACGCCTTGACTGGCACAATATTCATCGCCAACTGCTGCACCACAACCCTCGCCATCTCTGTTCCTGAGGATGACGGCAAGATGCGCATCTGGCGCAACACCAGCGCCGCGACTCTGACGCCAGGAGGGAGCCTTGCCCTCGCCCCAGGAACACTGGGTTATGAGTGGGATGAGGATCGCGACAACGGATTCCGACCCCCTGGCTTAATCAGGTTGTCGTCCACCACATCAAATCCGCAGCAGCGCCTCCTCGTTCAGGGCGACACCGGCAACCCTCCCGACTACGGTACATGTTATGGTCCGGGTACGGCAACGCATCACATGACCCTATATCGGCACAGTAGTGGTGCTTTGGTGTTTGGTGCCGGCACTGTGCAATGGTCCTGGGGTCTGGATCAGAATCACGACAAAATAGAAGATGGCTCAACGACAAATGTTAATATGCAGCAGGCATGCGTGAACCTGTTCGCTGATATGAATGTGCAGCCCACCACACTACAAGCTGGTCTGTCACCTGCTACTGCCTCGACCGATACGATCGCCCCCACCTCGGCTATCACTTCGCCTACAGCCGGTTCTACCTTGCAAACAGGTAGTGCAGTCACGATTACTGGCACGGCAACCGATTCCGGCGGTGGTGTCGTGGGCGGTGTCGAGGTATCGGTGGACGGTGGGACAACATGGCATCCGACCACTGGTCGCACCACTTGGAGCTACACTTGGACGCCTGAGGCGTCCGGATCGGTGACAATCAAGAGCCGTGCGGTTGACGACAGCGGCAATATCGAAACCCCAGGGGCAGGCGTCAGCGTCACGGTCGGGGCAAGTACTTGCCCGTGCAGTATCTGGAATTCCACTACGACACCAACCGAGACGGCGGAGCAGGACCCGCAGGCTGTAGAGCTTGGCGTCAAGTTCCGGTCAGACGTTAAGGGATCGATTACGGGCATCCGGTTTTACAAGAGTACTAGTAATACGGGTACTCACGTTGGGAACTTGTGGACCACCACAGGGCAGAATCTCGCGGCTGTGACCTTTACCAACGAAACCGCCTCCGGCTGGCAGCAGGTAAACTTTGCTACTCCAGTTGCGATCGCTGCCAACACCGTTTACGTGGTTTCCTACCACACCTACGTGGGGTACTAAGCCCAAGACGCAGGGTACTTTGCCACTACGGGCTTCGATAACCCACCGTTGCATGCCCTGCGCGACGGGGAGAGTGGGAACAACGGCGTATACGCTTATAGTGCCACCAGCACCTTCCCCACCTCAACCTACCAGTCAGCCAATTACTGGGTTGATGTTGTCTTTAGTACTGTTTAATTGCTAATGGCTAATGGAAGATTGGCAATTAGCAATTAGCAATTACCATTAAAGCCAATTTCCGATTAACACAAATGGTGCCCAATAAAAGGGATGGTGGAAATCGGGATTTTGCAAAAACACAAGTTGGGTTTTTCGTAAAGCTTCGGCTTTATTAATTCTAGGCTGGCTGAGTTGTTTATAAAACTCAACCATAAATTTGGCAGTGGACTCGTCTTGTACAGCCCACAGGGTAGCTAAAGTACTGCGTGCGCCCGATCGCACTGCTACGCCTGCCAACCCCAAGATAGCTCTATTGTCTCCTTTGGCGGTTTGGCAGGCACTGAGAACCATTAATTCAACTGGGTTTGATTCAGATTCGCTTCTGTATTTGAGTAATTCATCCAATTCCTTAACATTAATCCGCCCGTTCCAGGTGAGTATAAAAGTATCATCAGACTTACTACTAAACTGTCCGTGAGTGGCTAAATGCAGAATTGAGAAAGGCGTTGTATGAATTGCTTTTTGCAGGTTGCTGTCGGTAAAATTTTCATTGAAAAGTAGTTTTGTTGAGACTTCATTCGCAATTTCTGTGACTTCGGATTTGACTGCGGGTAAGGCTTTAAACCCTTGGCGTGCTTCACTTAGTCCTGCTGTGATCACTTTTAGCCGATCGCCTTTGAGCGATCGCGACTGCGTAAGCTGCAACCCTGGTGACAAGGCAATGCTATATTTTTCAACTAGATACTGTTTGCCATCATAAAGAGCAGCCATTGGCAGATTTCGCATGGAACCATCAAGCACAAATGTCAGAGTTTTGATCCCACTACTGGCTAATCGAGATTCAGCTGGACGGATCACCCAGTCATACAGTTGTTGATAAAGCTGCAAACGTTCCTCATTGGAAAAAACTGGATTCAAAGATTCTCGCATCAGGTTGATGGACTTTTGGATCTCTGCTTGGGATACGTTCGTTTTGTAGTTAGAGAGCGATTGTCCTGGAACCGATAGAATCACTTCTAAGCGATCGCCCAAAATAATCGGATATATAACCGCTGCTGTTTTGTCGATTTGGTCAATTTGCGCCCTATTGACATTTAAACAGGCTTCTCTAAAAAAATTGTCTAATTCCGCTAATTGCAGTGCTTCTATAACTTCTCGCGCTTGCTTTAAGTTGTCTTGACTAGGTTGTTGTCCAAGTTTTTCCCCTGTTTTCCCCTGTTTTGCCCCC
>CAZZYE010000110.1:1244-1718 GCA_964658145.1 uncultured Stigonema sp. | reverse complement strand
GGGGGCCCCGAGTTCCCCAATTCTTAGGAGGTTGCAATAGCAGATCCACTAATTGTCGATAAACCGGTTCGACACTCTCCTGAAAGGAAAACTGCACATCTCGATTAATTGCTACTAAGTCACTACGCAGAGATTTGAGGGTTTTGACAGCGGAATCATAGGCGGCGATCGCGCCCTGAGTATCGTCCTTAGCTTTGAGAATGCGACCGAGTTGCCAGGAAGCTTGGTAGGCAATATCAGAAGCACTAATTTCTTGGGCAATCTGTAGCGCTTGTTGAGTTAGCTTGAAAGCCTCCGCCATTTGTTGTGTTTTTTCATACAAATATCCTAAGTTATTTAACGCATAAGCTTCGGCTCGCAAATCTCCCAAACTTTTCGCCTGCTGTACCGCATGAGCCAATACCTGAGCAGAGGTGTTTAAGAGAGTAGGGGGGGATGAGAAGGACTTTCGTCCCCTTTCTCCCCACTCCCTAC
>CAZZYE010000110.1:0-1234 GCA_964658145.1 uncultured Stigonema sp. | reverse complement strand
TCGGGCAAAGTTAACCTCTGCATAGACGGACATGCGACTGGGAGGTAGGTTGTCAAGCTGAGATTTAATTTGCGGCAATAAGGCGATCGCTTGCTTTGACTGTGACTTTTCTACATAAAGGCTGAGTTGGTTAAGTCGTGCTTCAACTTGCACTTGTGGGTTAGTTGACGAAACCTCTGCCTGTTGATAGTAATTCAAAGCGGCTTCAGTTTGCTGTAAGTCTCTTAGGGTATTTCCCAAGCTGAAAAGAATCTCGCTGTTGTAGTTAGCAGAACCAAGGCGCTGACTAATTGCCAAACTTTGCTTTAAGACCGACAGTGAGTGCTGTAAATCTCCCACCACTTGTAAAGCTACTCCCAAACTGTGCAATGCTTTAACTTTGAGTAGGGAATCAGGTTGATTTTGCAGCTTTTCATTAACACTAGCTAATAGCTTCTGGGATCTGCGATACAACCCTAAAGCTTGCAACCCTTGAGCTTGGTTAATTTGGCTACCTATTTTCCCAGCTTCATCACCAGCAGCAGCATAAGCGCGTTCCGCTTTTTGCAAGCTGATGAGGGCAGCTTCGGCTTGTCCCATGGCGATTTTGAGAGTTCCTTCAGTATTGAGAGCAACTGCTAGGATGGCGACATTGCCATTTTTCTGTTGGTCGCTTTGCAAGAGATTGAGGCTATTAGTAATGGTACTCTGGGCTTTTTCCCAGTCTCCCAAGTTCTGATAGGCTAACGACAGATAGCTCAAGCTCCAAGCTTGATTGATTGCATCACCCTGACGCTGGAAACCAGTCGCCGCCTGCTCCCAAACACTAGCCGCCTCAGAAAAGCGTCCAGCCTCGAACAGAGTTCTACCTTCGTCGAGTTGTAATTTGGGATTTTGAACCGCACCCTGTAGCAGATGGACGCTGATTGTCGGTTTTATTTGCGTGTAACCGCGTATATCTGCGGTTGCAATTTTTGCTACTGCTGGCATAACAGTCGTTACCACCAACAACGTCAGCAATCCTATGCAGATGCTATAGTGAATATACGTAAAAAACTTTTTAATTTTTATCATAAATATTTAGAGATTCCCGCAATCAGTTATTTTTTGCCAAGGTTGAGTAGGTGTACCGGAAGGAGCTTGCGCCACTAGCTCTACTTGACCATTTTCGTCCACCACCCATCCGGTCGCCTCAACGATTGGGGAACTCGGGGCCCCCACGGAGTGGGGATTAGGGGCATGGGGAGTGGGGAGT
>CAZZYE010000109.1:0-13157 GCA_964658145.1 uncultured Stigonema sp. | reverse complement strand
TACCTCTCTCACCTTTTTGTTTTTCTCTGCTACCCCAATTTATTGAGCCGATACAGATAATTCACCGTCAACGCCAAGTACGAGTGAACTCGTTAACTTTAATTTAAGTAACGTCGCCATTCCCGCCCAGGGTACGATCGCCAATGGAGCGCGTTAACCTCGACTATTTGTCTGGACTCAACCCCAATGACTACCGGGATGTTAACCCAGTCGCTAACTTCATTCAGAATTACCTGAAAACTACTCCCCAGAACGGTGATTTCTATGAAAACATCGATGACAATCTGGGTAAAGCTCTAGTCTCTGACTCGCAGCTAGGCTTGTCGTCAGTGGTCAACTCGTTGTCTGTCAAGCTAGATGTGGCATCGACAGTAGACATACCGTTCCCCTTTTCCACCACAGTCACCGCTACGCCAGATGGTCAAGAGAATGAACTCGTCAACTTTAATTTAAGTAACGTCGCCATTCCCGCCCATGGTGCGATCGCCAATGGAGCGCGTTAACCTCGACTATAAGAACGGAGTCGCCCCCGATCAATATCGGGATGTTAACCCAGTCGCTAACTTCATTCAGGATTACCTGAAAACTACTCCCCAATCCGGCGATTTCTATGAAAACATCGATGACAATCTGGGTAAAGCCCTAATCTCCGACTCGCAGCTTGGCTTATCGTCAGTGGTCAACTCGTTGTCTGTCAAGCTAGATGTGGCACCGACAGTAGGCATACCGTTCCCCTTTTCCACCACTGTTTCTGTTAACTCACCAAATCAAATCGATGCAGATTTATACTTTGGGCGCAATATCCCTGGAGATGGGGAGGTTTCCCAGAAGCAGTTTCAGACATTTGTAGACACTGTAATTGCTCCTCTGTTTCCAGGCTTGACCGTTTTTGATGCCAATGGGGAAGTGCGTGATGCTTCTGGTAATATCAATAAGGAGCAAACTAAGATCGTCAAACTAGTTCTTGACCAGACTCCAGAAAACACAGCTGCAATTGATAACGTTCTGAATACCTACCACCAAGAATTCCAAGGAGCAGTTGCCCTTCAAAATCTCTATACTACTAAGGCTAGTGCCGATCCAACTGCTAATCTCATTGACAGTACCTCCACTCCAAAACTCATCCAGGCAGATTTATTCTTTGGACGTAACATCCCTGGAGATGGGGCAGTTTCCCAGCAGCAGTTTCAGGCATTCTTAGATAATACTGTTGCTCCTCGCTTCTCTGGTTTAACCGTTTTCGATACCAATGGGGAAGCTCGTGACGCTTCTGGTAATATTAATAAGGAAGAATCCAAAGATGTGAGACTGATTATTGATAACACTCCAGAAAACGCAGCTGCTATTAGCGATGTTCTTCAGACTTACCAGCAGCAATTTGGCGGATCAGGTGTGTTTCAGGAAATCAATCAAAATATCAAGGCTGGTTTTAGTGCGGATGATAACCTGATTGACAGTACCTCTGATTCAAAGCAAGTTGAGGCTGATTTGTTCTTTGGACGCAATATCCCTGGTAGCATTGGGCAAGTTTCTGAGCAGCAGTTTCAGGCGTTCGTAGATGATGTTATTGGACCGCGCTTCCCTGGCTCGACCGTTTTCAATGCTAATGGGGAGGTGCGTGACGCGAATGGCAACATCAATCAGGAAGAATCCAAGGTCGTCGCGGTGTTTTTAGACAACACTCTGGAAAACGATGCTGCCATCAATGACGTTCTTAAGACTTACCAACAACAATTCAATGGTGCAGGTTTCCTGCAAGTGATCAATCAAGGTATCGAGGCTAGCTCCGGTGCTTCACCGCCAGTTGTTTTTCCAGATCAGAACTCGCTTATCGGTGCTCAGTCGGTTTAGGGAACACGAACCTTAACATTACGGCTATTAAGCTTGTCCTACCAATCCTACTATTTAAATCAAAAAGCAGGATTGGTAGGTTAAAAACAATACATCGTCATTCTTTAATATATGCATTAAAGTTTTCAATCACCAGCGGTTGATTACGGAAAAATAAAGATACAATGTTAGTATCAACAAAGGCTGGTTTCATCGCTTCTTCTCCCCAAAAAAGCCTGCTGCCGACGTGTGATTATTTCTTCATTTAAGTCAGCAAATGTTTCATCTGACATATCATCCCAACAACCAGCGAACTGCATAATTTTTTCTGGTGTACTTTTAGATGCTTCTACACCGACTCGAAAATAATAAATAAAATTATATAATTCTTCTAGCTTTTCTTCTGGAATGAGATTTATTTCTGTCAAGAGTTTTCTACGTAAATTTGATGGTTTCATATCATGTCCGGTTAATTACCCCGATGTGATGACGTTGCATTGCAACGTCTCTACATAGGTTGACAGGTTTTTATTGTGGTTGATTTGCCGGACATCATATAAGCTGCTAGGAGAACTCTCCTACGGAAATGCGCCTCAGTTGGGGATTGAGACCCCTCCTGAACGGGAGCCTTATTTATTTTATCCTGCAACATAATTTATTAAAGAACTGTATGCCTGGTATTCCCCCAGACTTACACCACCGATTGCGAAATGCACTGCTCGAATGCGAACAATTTGAAAGCGATCGCTTTCCTTAGGTCTGTTTTCTCCAACTACGAACCTCTCAGACCTTGGCGTTTGAGTTTACCCCAGGCAGATAGTCTCACTAGCAGGTTGGACAATGTCATTGGCTTTTTAGTTGACAAACGTTGCGGTGACACCCAAGAGAACGCCCTTGTCCTACTATTGACTACTGTGGAGGGCTAGTCCTAGCTACGTAACTTCAAGGACTAATCAAATCTTAATTATGTACGTATTAACTCGTTTTTACGGACAAATACTGAGGTAGTAATTAAGTAAAATTAGCTACTTTTGTTTCAGGCAACTTGTGTTTGGAACAACTTGATGTGGGAACTTTTAAAAACTCTTCTTGCTTATAAGCAGTTTATCCCTCACGGTCATTGCTATCTCTGGAACCTAAAGTTAGTGGGGCTGCATATCGTATCAGACTGTTTAATTGCACTTGCCTATTTTTCAATCCCCATCACGTTGCTCTATTTTGTTAGGAAACGTCAAGATTTGCCCTTCAATTGGATATTTCTGCTGTTTGGACTATTTATCACCTCTTGTGGCATCAGTCACCTGATGGAGATTTGGACGCTCTGGCATCCCATTTATTGGCTGAGTGGCTGTATCAAAGCTATCACTGCATTAATTTCACTGTACACAGCTTTTGAGGTAATGCTGTTGATACCAAAGGTACTTGCTCTCCCAAGCCCCGCACAACTAGAGCTAGCCAACCGAGAACTGGAGCGTGAAATCATTGAGCGTCAGCGAATAGAGGAGGCATTAATAGAAAGCCAAGCGAAATATAAAACCTTGTTTGAGATCTTCCCCATTGGCATTTCTATCACCGATCAAGCGGGAAATTTAATTGAGTCCAATCCAGCCAGCCAGAAAATTTTAAGTATATCAACTGCCGAGCATACCACACTTAAGTATGATGCTCCAGAGTGGGTCTCCATTCGTCCTGACGGCACCCCCATGTCAGCAGGAGAATTTGCTAGCGTCAGAGCGCTAACAGAAAACCGAGTCGTTGAAAACATTGAAATGGGGATCGTCAAAGCAGACGGTAAGATTACGTGGATTAGCGTCACGGCTGCACCTATTCCCTTACCAGAGTATGGCGTGGCGATCGCCTACATCGATATTACCGACCGCCAACTTGCTTTATCGGCATTACGGGAAAGTGAGGAACGCTTCCGCAGTGCGTTCGATTATGCTGCGGTTGGTATGGCAATGGTGGCACTTGACGGACAGTGGTTGAAAGTCAATCACTCTCTATGCGAGAGCATTGGTTATACACAGCAAGAGTTAAAATCTCTGACTTTCCAAGACATCACCCATCCAGATGACCTGGAAACCGATCTTAACTATGTACGCCAGGTATTAGCGGGTGAGATTCGCAGCTACCAGATGTCCAAGCGTTACATCCACAAGCTTGGACATATTATTTGGATTTTTCTGTCCGTGTCTTTGGTGCATAATGCCCAAAATAAACCGATGTACTTTATTTCTCAAATCCAGGACATCTCCGCTCGCAAACGAGCTGAGAGGGAGTTAGAGCTTCAAAGCATCATTGTTAAGAATATGGCTGGCGGAGTTTGCCTGATCAAAGGTAGCGATAAAACGATTGTTTATGCCAACCCAAAATTTGAGAGTATATTTGGCTACGATCCAGGGGAACTGAACGGGAAGCTAGTAGATTTGCTGAACTACGAAGATGAAAATGAGAACGCAAACCAGACCACAGCCAAAATTACCAGCGAGATTGAGAAATACGGTGAAGCAACGTATCAAGTTCACAATGTCAAGAAAGACGGCACACCCTTCTGGTGTCGGGCAAAGGCTTCGCTGTTTAAACACCCTGAGCATGGAATGGTCTACGTAGCGGTTCAGGAGGATATTACCGAGTATCAGCGAGCAGAAGAGGCACTCAAAGACAGTGAAGAACGATTCCGTGCCATCTTTAATCAAACATTTCAGTTCGTGGGATTGCTTCAGCCCGATGGCATTCTTTTGGAAGCTAACCAGACGATCCTTGACTTCGGTGGTCTTAGCCACTCTCAAGTCATTGGCAAGCCATTTTGGTCAGCCCGAGGGTGGACGCTTTCAAAAGCAACTCAGGAGCAATTAAAAGCGGCGATCGCTCGTGCTGCAACAGGAGAGTTTGTGCGCTATGAAGTGGAAGTCTTGGGAAAAAGCGATGTTGTGGCAACAATTGATTTCTCTCTGCGCCCCATACAAGATGAATCTGGGCAGGTAAAGTTGCTAATTCCCGAAGGACGGGATATCACCGAGCGCAAACAGATGGAAGAAGAATTACGCAATAGCCAATATTTTCTACAAAAAGTTGCTAATACTATACCTCAAATTTTATATCTGCTTGACATTTCAAAAGAATCTACACTTTACCTCAATCAACAAACTACCACAATGTTAGGCTACTCTCCGAAGGAAATTTACCTAAAAGAACCCCAGTGGCTTGAGGAGCAATTGCATCCAGATGACAAACACCTGTACTACGACAAACCCAGTCGCTTTATCAACCTGAGCGACAATGAAGTTCTTTCCACCGAATATCGATTCCGGCACAAAGATGGGCAGTTGCGCTGGCTGAATGCGAGAAGAGTCGTATTTGCCAGAAATGCTCATGGCATACCAACCAAGATTCTGGGCTTAGTCGAGGACATTACAGGGAGCAAACAAGCCGAAACTACCCTACAGGTGGCACTAGCAGCAGCCCAAGACGCATCAATTGCCAAAAGCCGATTCCTGTCCAACATGAGCCACGAGTTGAGGACGCCACTAAACATCATTCTCGGTTTTTCCCAGGTGATAGTTCGGAGCAATTCTCTCTCCTCTGACCAAAAAGAACAGCTAAAAATCATCAATCGCAGTGGAGAACATCTTTTATACCTCATTAACGACATTTTGTCAATATCCAAAATTGAAGCGGGTCAGGTCACTCTCAATGAAAATCGCTTTGACCTGTATCAGTTACTGAACGACTTAGAACAAATGCTGCAGCTCAAAACTGCGGTCAAAGGCTTACATCTGATCTTTAATAGGGCAGCAGATGTTCCTCAATACGTGCAAACTGACGAAAGTAAATTGCGTCAAGTCTTAATTAACCTGCTGGGAAACGCCATCAAATTTACTAAATCTGGCAGTGTCACGTTGCGGGTAAGACTGGCGACAGGGGATTCTCAATCACGCCAGTCTGACGGGAGTCGCGACAAGGGGGAACCAATCTCTCATACCCAATTCCCAATCACCTTTGAAGTAGAAGATACCGGACCAGGGATTGCACCAGATGAGATTGACACCTTGTTTGACCTGTTTGTGCAAACTCAAGCGGGTCGCCAATCAATGCAAGGAACAGGTTTGGGTTTACCCATTAGCCGAGAATTTGTGCGGCTGATGGGGGGAAATATCATTGTTAACAGCCAGATGGGTAGGGGAGCGACGTTTACATTTGACGTTCTTGTGAGGGAGAGTGCTCCTGTTGATCAAAAAACTTCATTTACAACCAAGCGAGTCATTGGAGTAGAGGCTAACCAACCTATCTATCGCATTTTGGTCGTTGAGGATCTAAAGGAGAATCGCCTACTAATGGTTAAGCTGCTTGAACCATTGGGATTTCAAGTGCGGGAAGCAGTTAACGGTACTGAAGCAATTACCTTGTGGTCAACTTGGGAACCACACCTCATTTGGATGGATATGCGAATGCCAGTCATGGACGGCTATGAGGCTACCAGACAGATTAAAGCTACACTCAAGGGTCAGGCTACCGTAATTATTGCCCTCACCGCCAATGCTTTTGAGGAAGAGCGAGAAAAAGTCTTATCAGCAGGCTGCGACGACTTTGTACGTAAGCCTTTCCGAGAGTCAGTGTTGTTTGATAAAATGGCTCAGCACTTAGGAGTGCGCTATCTTTATGAAGATGAAAATCAGATCGCCTCACAATTGTTGGCGACGATCCCAAAAAAACTGATACCAGAGGATCTGAGCGTCATGCCTCCTGAGTGGGTGGTACAGCTACACGAAGCAGTACTGTGCGCCAATGACGCGCTCATTTTTCAGCTAATCGCCCAAATTCCTCAGACTGAGGCAAATTTGGCTTATTCCCTTACGGATTTGGTCAATAACTTTCGTCTGGATCTGCTCTTTGATCTCACTGAGGCGTCTACCAATGAATAACGATCAAGTACAAGCGAATTGTGGAGACATTCTCATCGTTGATGATTCTCCAGACAACCTACGAATTTTATCCACCATCCTCGCTGAGCAGGGATATCAAGTCAGGAAGGTGATCAACGGGAGTTTAGCTTTGAAGGTAGTGCAGATGGCTCCACCCGCTCTGATTTTACTCGACATTTTGATGCCAGAAATGGATGGCTATGAAGTTTGCTCATTGCTGAAAGCCAACCAACAGACATGGTCGATTCCAGTAATTTTTCTTAGCGCTCTCAATGACGTATCCGCTCAGGTAAAAGCCTTTGAAGTCGGTGGTATAGACTACATTACTAAACCGTTTCAAGCAGCAGAGGTTTTAGCCCGCGTCAAGAACCAACTAACCATCCAAACTCTGCATCTAAAACTTCAGCAGCAAAGCCACTCGCTACAACAGCAAAATGCGCTGTTGCAACAGCAAATCCAAGAGCGCCAACGAGCTGAAACTGAAACCCGCTTTTTACTGAGAACAGCACAAGCTATTAGCTCTTGTGACGACTTTCACGTTGCCTTAAAAGTTACCCTCCGTCAAGTTTGCCAGATGATCGGCTGGGATTTTGGAGAAGCCTGGATTCCTAACGATGAAGGCACAATTTTAGAATGCAGCCAAGGTTGGTATGCAACACAAGCAAGTCTAGAGATATTCCGACGTAAGAGCGAGAAGTTTACATTTGCTCCCGGCGTGGGACTCCCAGGGCGAATTTGGATATCCAAACAGCCCAAATGGATAGAAGATGTTTCACTTGAGCAATACCAAGTTTTTCTCCGTTCTGACATCGCCTTAGATGTGGAACTCAAAGCTGCTTTCGGCGTTCCCATTGTTCTCAATGACCAAGTGCTAGCTGTTTTGGTTTTCTTCAAAAAAGAAAAGCTCAAACCCGAACAGCGATTAATTGAGCTGATCAGTGCAGTTGCTACCCAGTTAGGTTCGCTCCATCGCAAAAAAGTAGAAGCCGCTCTGAAAGCCGCGAACCTTAATCTAGAGCGCCTCGCCACCTTAGATAGCTTAACAGGAGTCCCCAATCGCCGGAAGTTTGACGGGCACTTGAGCCTAGAGTGGCGGCGAATGGCACGAGAGCAATTACCCTTGTCTTTGATTTTATGCGATATTGATTATTTTAAAAGTTACAACGACACTTATGGTCATTTAGCCGGAGACTTTTGCTTACAGCAAGTGGCGCAAGCAATTAGTCGTACTATCAGGCGTCCGGCAGATCTTTTAGCTCGTTACGGCGGCGAAGAATTTGCCATAATTCTGCCTAATACTCATGTTGAGGGAGCCTTACAAGTAGCTGAAGCCATGCGAAATGAGGTTCAAAACCTCAAAATTGCCCACGCTCAATCTGCTGTTCACAAATACGTCACTATCAGTGCGGGTGTCGTCAGTTTGGTTCCTCAGTATAAAGTTGACCCTTCAACCTTGATTACTGTTGCCGACAAAGCGCTTTATCAAGCCAAAGAGCAGGGGAGAAACCGCTCAATTGAGAAACGTTTTGAGGAGTTATCCTCTCTCGTTACTTTTCACTCGGCTTGCTGAGTAGATTCAGCTATTTTATCTGTATATAAAGCTTAATAGCTGAATAATTTGAAAGTTCAATTTCACCAAAATGTCAGTTAACAAGCCATCATTTTTGTTATGAACAGCCAGCAAACTTTATTCTCCAAAGGGGACATTCTTGTTGTTGATGATACCCCCGACAATCTGGTTTTTAACTTGATTGCGGCATCGCCTCAATGGTGATTGTCGCGGACAGCTTGATGAAATTACTGCTTGCAGTGGAGGGGCGATCGCTCACTTTTGACTTGCGATCGCGCCTGATTTTTGCTGTTTTGCTAAAAGCAAGAATGGAATAGCACATATATAGCAATCCTAAATGATTCGTAAGCGCACCAAAAACCGGGTAACTGATGCTTGGAATTGTCACAACTGTGGGGTGATGGAGTCCAAGTCTTCAAAGCCTTCAACTTTTGCGCCCCGTTCCTCCCTGAACAAGTCCTAGGTGAAATCAAAAACCAAGGCTTCGATAAACTACTCATTTACCCACTGCTAGTAGTTGATTCCATCTTCACCATCATCATTAGGGGTAGTGTTACAGAAACTGATGTTCATTGGCTCTGAAAAATTTTTGTAATTTAGCCAATTCTTTTATTAAGCTTGTTCTACTTTTCCTACTATCTCAATCAAAAAATTGTAAAAGTAAAATTGGTAGATTTTTATAAAATATTCATTAAAATAATATAATATATACATAACTTATTATAAATATTATTACTCTTGCTACTTGAATCCTGATATGTTGGTCATGTGGTCTTGTTTCTTCCGAGTTCACCGGGCCATACTTGCCTATCTGCGCCACGAACTGCTTACACCAATTAACGTTTGCGGAGAACTGAAAGCATGGATGACAGACTTCTACAACGCATCACCCATAATCCTGATATCTGCCACGGCAAGCCCTGTATCCGAGGACTTCGTTATCCAGTTGAGTTGATCCTCGAACTGCTCAGTTCTGGTATGACAAATGAGGATATATTGGAAGACTATGATGACTTAGAGTATGAAGATATTTTGGCGGTCTTGTTGTTTGCTGCTCGACTCAGCCAAGTCAAAAGCATTCATAAAATTGCCTCGTGAGATTTCTTGTCGATGCTCAGTTGCCAGTTCGCCTTGCCCGCTTCTTAAAAGCTTCAGGCTACGATACAATCCATACCAGAGATTTACCAGGGCAAAATGCTACGTCAGATATAGAGATTAATGCCATATCAATCCAACAAAATCGAATTGTCATCACGAAAGATTCAGATTTTGTCAACTCTTTCTTAACAATTCAGCAACCCTATAAACTACTTTTAATCACGACAGGGAACATCAAGAACTCAGAACTTGAAACCCTGTTTTCAGCTAACTTTCAATCTTTAGTTGAACTGTTTAAGCAGCATTCTTACATTGAAATGAGTCGGGATGCCATTATTGTGCATCATTGAACTCTCTCCCGGATTGAATCCGGAGGATTCTGAATCGTTGTGGTTACGGCGGATAAAATCTGCCGTAACCACTCCTTCTTCCCTAACTGTAAAGCTAGGTTGGGCAGTCAAAGATGCCACTATCGGACTCGGCAGTTAAACTGCTGTGCCGTTACCTGGATCTTCTGCCTTGAAGATTTTACGTGCTGTTAGCGAAGCGGTAGCGAGGGACGAGCGTCAGGCTACCTACTAAAAGGTACTTTTCAACATAACCCGATATCTTCAATTGTCCTGGTTCTGTTTGGCAACCGATTGGTGTTGGAGTTTTTCATCCGTGTGCTGCCAATATTATTCTATCAAAAACTGGCGCGATGTTACCCGTGGGCTTTCAAGCTTACCGTACCATTTTGTAAGAATTTTCCCGCGTCTGTTGCGCTCCCGTTTCCACAACTCCTCTAATCGACACCTCGCAGCTTGCGAGTGTTTTCAACTAAACTTTGAGCAAATTCATCAAACCGCTGGGAGAGTTTGTCATCCAGTAGTTTACCTTCAGGGCTGAAAGCTTTCCATGCTTGCCCAATAGAAATTTGTTCTGGAATCACCCAACCATGTACCCAGCGCATAATCACCCGGAGTTCATTCAGGGCGTTGCTGTTAGGCTGTCCCCCCAAAACGCTAATCACTCCGGTCACTTTATCAGACAACTGCGTAAAACTCATCAAATCAAGGGCATTTTTGAGAACACCACTCACGCCACCGTGATACTCTGGTGTTGCCAAAATTAACCCGTCAGCGCGACCAACGGTATCTTGCAACCGCTGAACGTCTGGGTATGCTGGATACGCATCTCCCCCGTCACAAAAGGGCAACTGAAGACGCCGCAAGTCGAGAATTTCTACTTCTGCTCCAAGGGCTTCTACCCGCTGTACTGCTAAACCCAAAGCAATGTGGGTGTAGGAATCGGGTCTTAAACTACCGCCAATACCAACAATTTTTACCATAATCAATCCACAAATTACTGACTAGCTTAAATAACTTTTTACACTCTCAAAAGATAGATTTTTTCTTAAAAAACGGAATCATTACGACTATGTAAATATTTTAGCTATTTGTGACGTAGTATGTCAAATTCCAGATTTACGGAAATTTTTCTGCTAGGAAAAACAGAAGCATAATGAAAGGAGCCAGAAGACCACCGACGTCACGACTCCTTTTTCGTCAAATAGTAAACAAAAATGGTCCACAGTAACGAGTGCGATGAGCTACAAACGAACTAACGAACGGAAATGCTTCCAATTTAGTATGGGTGAACGGCTCACCCCTTAAAATAACGCAGGCAGCAAGCGATATATATCGCAAGAGACGTGGGAATGGTTTTTTTTGGAAGCTACACTAGAAAGTTAGAAAACAATTTTTGCTAAAAAAACTGACAAAAAAACTAGCGCTCAGCTTATGCCAGCAAACAAAGGGTAATTATTATGAAAAGTTTTGAGAAAAAGACGAAGAAACAGCGACAAACACAGCGCTCAGCTTTAGCAGGAGCGCTAACTGCCAGTTTGCTCATGTTGCCTGGAATTTTAGGAGGAACTCCCGCGTTGGCGCAAAAAGCAGAGCGCGACTCTCTAACCTATGGCGAATTGATCAAAAAAATTGAGAAGGGGGAAGTCAAAAAAGTAGAGCTTGACGAAACCGAACAGGTAGCAAAGGTTTATCTAGACGGGCAAAAGCCAGATACACCACCTCAACAGGTAAGGCTTTTAGAGCAAAACCCAGAGTTAATTAACAAACTCAAAGAAAATAATAAAGTTGATTTTGCCGAGGTTTCCTCAGCTAACAGCAGAGCCGCTGTAGGGCTTTTAATCAACCTCATGTGGATTTTGCCACTAGTTGCTTTAATGCTATTGTTTTTGCGCCGCTCTACTAATGCCTCTAGCCAAGCAATGAACTTTGGCAAAACCAGAGCTCGCTTCCAAATGGAGGCAAAAACTGGCGTCAAGTTTGAGGACGTAGCAGGTATTGAAGAAGCCAAAGAAGAACTACAAGAAGTCGTCACCTTCCTCAAACAACCAGAAAAATTTACCGCAGTCGGCGCACGCATTCCCAAAGGAGTGCTGTTAGTCGGACCTCCGGGAACTGGTAAAACCTTGCTAGCAAAAGCTATTGCTGGCGAAGCAGGTGTCCCCTTCTTCAGCATCTCCGGTTCGGAATTTGTCGAAATGTTTGTTGGTGTCGGTGCATCTCGTGTGCGCGATTTGTTCAAAAAAGCCAAAGAAAATGCTCCCTGCCTCATATTTATCGATGAAATCGACGCTGTGGGACGACAGCGGGGTGCTGGGATCGGTGGCGGTAACGATGAGCGTGAACAAACCCTCAACCAACTGCTCACGGAAATGGACGGTTTTGAAGGGAACAACGGCATTATTATTATTGCTGCGACTAACCGCCCGGATGTACTAGATGCAGCGCTGCTTAGACCAGGAAGGTTTGACCGACAAGTGATTGTTGATGCACCTGACCGGAAAGGTCGTCTAGAAATTTTAAAAGTTCATTCCCGCAACAAAAAAATTGACCCATCAGTTTCCTTGGAAGTAGTCTCCCGTCGTACACCAGGTTTTACAGGGGCAGATTTAGCTAACCTCCTCAACGAAGCGGCTATTCTCACAGCGCGTAGACGTAAGGAGGCTATTACGCCGCTCGAAATTGACGACGCCATTGACCGACTGACAATTGGGCTAACTCTCAACCCGCTTTTGGATAGCAAGAAAAAGCGATTGATTGCCTATCATGAGGCAGGACACGCTCTGTTGGCTACACTCCTGGAACACTCTGACCCCTTAAATAAGGTGACAATCATTCCCCGTTCTGGTGGAGTTGGTGGTTTTTCTCAGCAGATCCTTAATGAAGAGTTAATTGACAGTGGTCTTTATACTCGGGCTTGGCTGGAAGACAATATAACTATGACATTAGGAGGAAAGGCAACAGAAGCAGAAGTTTTTGGCGAAGATGAAGTTACAGGTGGAGCCAGCGGCGACCTGAAAATGGTGACAAATCTCGCCCGTAAGATGGTGACTATGTATGGTATGTCTGAGTTGGGGTTAGTGGCTCTGGAAACTCAGAATAACGATGTGTTTCTCGGTCGAGATTGGGTGAATCGCTCCGAATATTCGGAAGAAATGGCTACTAAAATTGATCGACAAGTACGGGCGCTGGCAACTTCCTGTTATCAAGACGCCCGTCGCATCATCCGTGAAAACCGAGCTTTGATAGACCGTCTTGTGGATTTATTAGTAGAACAGGAAACAATTGAGGGAGAGCAGTTCCGCAAAATTGTTGCTGAATATACCCAGTTGCCTGAGAAGCAATTAGTTGTGGAAGTTGCAAAAAGGTAAAGAGTTGTTAGTTGTTGGT
>CAZZYE010000108.1:6933-13170 GCA_964658145.1 uncultured Stigonema sp. | reverse complement strand
CAAAGCTCTCAAAGGTAGATTATCAGCCAAACCACCATCTACATAGGATTGTCCGTTAACTTCCTGACTGGGAAATGCTAGAGGCACTTAGCTTATGGGTGTGGGTTGTTGACGGTGTAAATGAGATTGGGAAGCCGCAGACACCAAGCAGCGGGAACGACCTCGACAAGCCACCAGTTAAAGAGATCGCGTTTTCCAGCAGAACCAGGAAAAATCGCATATCCTTCAAAACAGTCGTCTAGAATTTCTAGAAGTGCTTCCCGTGCTAGTTCAGGAACAGTAACTCGCAGCAAATTTCGGAAAACATCTATAGCCTCGTCAATTGCTTGTGAACCGACTGACATTTGAGGAAATAAGTTATTGATCTCTGGAACAGAAGATGCTGCTACGTCTTTGAGCCATGTTGCTGTTCTTTCTATCACCTGTTCCGACCTTAAGTCGTTGGGTAAATAAGCCTCTACTGTGGGTTTAGCCGCAAGTGCTAGGGCATATGCCATCCAGACGTAGCGACGGTGACAAATCTTGTCACTCCTTGACCACAACGTGTCCAAAATTTTTTCAAAGGCGTTTTCGAGCGAGGTAGTTCCGTCCGCCTCCTTTTCATACAGTTCTTCATAGTGCTTTTGCCATAATTCTTGAAGGAGGTTCCTCAAATAACTTGGTATCTCAAACAAGGGTGAAATCTTGAAAGAGGGATAATAGCTTGATACTGAAGTAACTGTCATTGTCTTGCTGCTAGAGTGGGGATGGGTATGGGTAATCTGAAAATACTTCTACTTCAATGCTGGGGAACTTTTCATTAAATTGTCTAATTACACCAGTACAACTTTCACAGGGCGCTCTTTCAGTATAGAGGTAGATTTTCCCTTGTACTTGAGATCCATAATTTGCTTCATCCAGTTGGTCAGCGATCGCCGAAAGTGCCTTGTACTCTGAGTCAGTGTCCATTAAACGCCCTGAATAGGAGTCGATGATCGGCTCGAATTGTCCTCCTTGGGATCTTGGCAATGGTTGAGGTGCTGGACTTTGAAATCGGGAGGTAGCCGCAGCACCAAATGAGATCCCGTCCTCAAGGTATATCTCAACGTTGGCTACGTTACCCTTTGGAAAAGGTTTATGAATGTAAATTTGTCGAATCTGCTCAGCACTTATCTTTACTTCTTGCTTGATCAGATCTAACAGTGCTGAACGATCCAACTCTTGAGCTAGCCTTTTAAGTTCATCGGGAGTGAGTAACTGCCCATTAGGACGACATACTTGGCAGAGTCTTCCTATGTCATAGAGGTCAAGGTCTTTCGCCAAAAGATTTTTCAGCGCACCAGCATAGAGCTTATTGCTTACCACACTCAGTTGTCGCTCCAACTGACCCACATTAGAAACCTTTTTTAATAGGTGTTCGAGCTTTTTAGCGTCACCTACCTTGTTCAAAAGGTTTTCCAGTTTCTTTGGCTCATTACCTACCGCATTTAGTAGCCGCTTTCGTTGCTCCTCGTCCTTCATAAGTGTACGGAGTTCCTTATCTTCTTTTCCTCCTAATTTAAGTTTTTCCTTTAGTTTCTGTCACTTATCTAGCAACAAGTTTTAGATGTGCTGTTTTAAGCAAAAGTACAAGGTAGAAAAGCTTTTGGCTAGGTATGTATTTGAGCGATCGCATCTAGAAATCAACGTGGAGATCTTGACTTGTGCTTTTTTTTCGGGTATTATTTTTATAATCGAAAAATGTACGCACATATAGTCTAGCAACGCAGCTATAATTATTCTTCGATTTGCGCGATCGCTTCCTCTGGCTTTCAGGTGTAAAAGTTAAAAAAATTATTCAAATACGATGATTAGTTTCCTCTATTTGTTGTCATGTCTAAATCAGATAAACATCAATGCATCAAGCTCATCTATATTGTGAATAATATCGGAATCAGCAACACCGTATGCTTCAGCTAATTTAATGCTGGCTTGCAATCTCAATTCAAAGTTTAAATTCAGGTCAAAAGCAGCCTCAGCCATGTTGCCCAATCTTTCATACCTAGCAACAAGATTAGCGACGGTAGCCTTGTAAGCCTGGTCAATTTGAGCAAGGAACTTTTGGTAATGTTGCGCAACTTTAAAAGCAAGTTGCGCGTCTATTCCTAACAACTCCTTACACAAATCGGAAACCATACGACTGGCAATTGTACCAATTACTGCCCCAACAACAGGAATTGGAATCAAAGCTTGCCCAATCGCTGCTCCCGTAGCAACCATCGCTGAATCTGCGCAAGCAAATATACTTAACTCAACAAATTGTTCTTCAGTAATTTCTCCCCGATTCAAACTACCAATTAAACTAGAAATTTCCATGCCTGCACTGACAAACGCACCAGCCAAAGGGGCAGACATTTGAGCAAAATTGGTTAACCCATAAATTGCCGTTGCCGATATACCACTAAGCGCAGCACCAGTAGACGTATCCAGCCCAATTTCTTTCCAATCCTCAAGTGTTAACTCGCCCTTAAAAACGTTTTTGCCTTCCCTATACTTAACGTAAAGCTTTGTGGCAAATCGAATGGTACCTCCAATAACCGCGCCTTTTACAGCAACACGACCAAAATCAGCAAAGTTAGGTTGAGCATCGGCGCGTATTCTGTCTTTTATTTCTTTGTTATCTCTCTTCAATTCTTGCTCATGACGGTCGAGTGTATCGTCAACTTTGCCTATTTGTACGTCCGAATATTTAGATGAGGCAGGTCTAACGGTGTGACTAAAAGGATGACCAGAAAACTGCTCTATCTGTTGAGCTTTTTCTTGTATTTTTTGAGCGGTGCGGCTTGTTATTCCCTCTACATCCTCGCCCTTCAAAATTTTTTGAATAATATCATACTGGTCTTTAGAAATATGGTAATACGACCCGTCTCTTCCAAAGTTTTCGTATTTATTCATGTGGTCGAGAACGTGATCGAGAGTATTTCCAGTACCATTAATAAATTTAGACTGTACCTGAACCCCATCAATTAAATAATCTTCCGGTGCTGTTCTACCAACTCCCTCAAATGTGGCGCGAGGTGTGGTGGAGTTCAACAACGATTTAGCATTACGGACACCAACCTCTACTTGCTCGGCAATTTCACCATGTTTCGTGCTTGCATTACCCAATATTTTTTCAGGACTATCTAAAAAATCGCGGATTTTATCGACCTCTTGAACTGCTGCAAAAAAGGCACGGTCCTGCTGACTAAGTTCCGCTGTTAGCTGTTCTGCATGGCGCAAATTATCTTCTGCTACCATTGCCGCAACAAATTGAGTGGTCTAATGCCTATCTTCTAAATTCTCCATACACAAAACTTGCGGTGTTTTTAATTTCGTAGAGAGCGATACCGTACTTTAACTTAATGCGAGTTCGATAAAATATTGAAATGCTTATATTTTGGCAAGACTTTGCAGGCTGTATTCCTGGTTACTTTGTCTGCAAAATTGATTCATCGAACTCGCGTTTAACTTAAAATTTATCTCTACATGTTGAGGTCTACTGTTTTTTTGAGTGACTCACTCAGTGCTTGGATAGAATTAATTAAAGCCGCTAGTCTTTCTTTGAAAGGTTGGCTGAATTTTTGGTAATCTTGAGGCGCATTTTTTTGGAAGTATTCCACTGTGCTTTTAATCAGGTTAGCAAGCTTGACAGTTTGCTCCTCAAGAAGGTCTACTTCTTGCTTGGCAGTGTTGACTTTAGGTATCCAAACTTCTATTTCGTAGGCGCGGTTGTTGGCTTCTTTGCCAATTTTCTTATTTTCTTTACTTAACCACATTCCGCTACTAATCAAAGCTGCACCACCAATAGTCCAACCAATAGGACCAGCCATTGCCAGTAGTGCATTTCCAGCCGCCATGCCTCCACCTCCGGCAGCAGCGGCACCACCACCTAACCAGGCTAAAGCAGCATTAGTAGCTGCTGCACCAGAAAGAGAAGAGATTGCAACACCTGTTGATGCTGTTCCAAAAGTAGTCGCAAATGCCATTGCTGCTGCTGGTCCCAAACAGGCAACTCCAGTTCCTGCCATAAATCCTGCACCAGCAGTAGACCCTGCTACTTTTGTGTCGGGTTCTTCATAAATTAGCCCCCAATCTTCACCTGTAATTTCTTTAAGCTGAAATTTAAGTTCAGCAACAACTTTGTTGAATTCTTTTGGCGAATTCGCCAAAGTGTTAATGTAATTTTCACATAGTTTAATAATCTCAACCCCACGCCTTACTCGCGTTTGATAAAGACTTTCTGCTGCATTTTGTAAATATTTACAGGCATTTTCATATTTCTCTACTACGGGGCGCAGTCTCTCTTGAGCCTCTTTCCTATATGTGTTCTTAAACATCGATTTTTAAATATCTAAAGAGCAACGATTTTTCTGTATTTATTGGCTATAGTATATTCAAAATATAATTTAAATAATAATTGTATAAATACTGATTTTTTCATAAAATATGAACTATACAAATTTATCCTAGCAAAATATATAAAGTTAAAATAAATTATTTACCAACTTGATTTAAGTAATTTTATCGTTGCCAACCCAAATTTGAAAAATCCGCCATAATCTCACTTTCCATTAGAGTATTCCACTAAATGATTGATCCTCTGGAATACTAAAAAGACAATCAGCTTTTAGCCTACTCCCCGATAACGCCAAAATCCATTATCCAACTCACCGATAGCCTCAAATCCCTCTACATCAGAATAGTCTAGAAGTTGAAGGGAAGTGACCGTAGACAATTCGTGGCAGAAGTTGTCATTCATGTTAGCTTTTGGTGGATAGACATACGTCTCTACACGCATTAGACATCTCCAGAAATTAATTATTCGTTGTCTGAAACCCTTGTAGAGACGTAGCAGTGCTACGTCTCTACAATCATTTTCGGAGATGTCTATTGATTTTTCACGAATTACCTTAACCGAACGGTATTGTTTACCGTCTGACTAAATTCATCATCGCTTCTGGATAACGTGCGCCAGCAGCAACGCCGTGGGGTGATACTTCGTTAATTTGCTGGAGGTCTTCCGGCGTTAAAACGATGTCCACCGCAGCAGCATTCTCTTGTAAGTACTGCCGTCTCTTAGTACCGGGAATCGGGACAATATCCTCGCCTTGCGCCAACACCCAAGCTAAAGCAAGTTGTGATGGTTTATACCCCTTTCTTCCGGCAATTTCCCCAATCTGCCGCACGAGTTCCAAGTTTTTCTGAAAGTTTTCGCCTTGAAAGCGCGGTGAATGACGGCGATAGTCATCCTCTGGTAAATCCTCAAACTGTTTAATTTGTCCGGTTAAAAACCCTCGACCTAACGGGCTGTAAGCAACAAAGCCAATGCCCAGTTCTCGGCAGATAGCAAGAATTTCATCTTCCGGGTCACGACTCCACAGGGAATACTCGCTTTGCAATGCGGTAATGGGATGTACGGCGTAAGCACGGCGTAAGGTTTCCGGTCCGGCTTCCGAGAGTCCGATGTATCGCACCTTACCTTCCTTCACGAGTTGCGCCATCGCTGCAACAGTTTCTTCAATTGGGGTATTAGGGTCAACACGGTGCTGATAGTATAAATCTATTGTATCCACACCCAAACGCCGAAGGCTGGCTTCGCAGGCAGAACGGACGTATTCTGGTTTGCCGTTGATACCGCGATCGCTTGGGTTTGATGTGCGAACAATACCGAATTTAGTAGCGAGAACCACTTGTTCGCGGCGATCGCTTATAGCACGTCCCACCAATTCTTCGTTAGTTAATGGTCCGTACATATCAGCGGTGTCAAGGAAATTGATTCCTAAATCCAAGGCTTGATGAATGGTTGCAATTGCTTCATTGTCGTCACGAGTGCCATAAAAATCTGACATACCCATGCAGCCTAAGCCCATCGCAGAAACGGTAAGTCCACTTTTGCCTAATTGCCTTTTCATTTTTGTTACTCCTTTAGGTGATAGTCAGAACAATCTTGCCAAAGTTGCTGTTGTTCTCCATGTAGCAATGAGCCTCAACAACTTCCTTCAACTTAAAGCTGCGGTCAATCAATGGTTTTAGTCTACCATCTGCAAACAATGGTAATATTTGCTTGGCAAATGTTTGCGTCAGTATCATTTTCTGCTCAATGGAACGGCTACGTAAAGTTGTTCCCTGCAACCGTAGCCGCTTGCTTAGGACTTTTTGCATTTGTCCATAACGAAAAATTTAGGAATCAGGCTGCTAATTGCTAATCGTAGTTAGGCAATTAGCCATTAGCGATTA